>DATIXX010000062.1 GCA_035518095.1 Burkholderiales bacterium
AAAGTGAATCCGGAAAAGGTCGACATGGCAAGCCTTGCAACAGGGTCTCACGGCAGCGCTTCAGTGCCAGAGAGCGAAAAATCTGATCCTAAAAAACAGGACCCCGGAGCACGCCAGTGAAGTTGGCGCACTTTTTCATTGACCGCCCGATTTTCGCCGCGGTCCTTTCCATTTTTTTCGTGCTTGTCGGCACCATTGCGCTGTTCCAGCTGCCGGTGGCGCAACTGCCCAATGTTGCGCCACCCACGATCGTGGTCAACGCGAGCTACCCGGGCGCCAATGCCGTTACGGTAGCGCAAACGGTCGCGACACCGATTGAGGAGGAAGTGAACGGGGTTGAGAACATGCTTTACATGTCATCGCAGTCCACCAGCGATGGCCAGATGAACCTCACGATTACGTTCAATCTCGGAACCGATCTCAATCAGGCGCAAGTACTGGTTCAGAACCGCGTCGCGGTAGCAGAACCCAGACTTCCTGCCGAAGTACGGCAGAACGGCATTACCACCAAAAAGCGCTCCCCGGATCTCACCATGGTTGTGCATTTGTTGTCTCCCGACAATACGTATGACCAGCTTTACGTCGGGAACTATGCCAATTTGCAGATCAAGGACGTGCTGGCGCGGGTTCCCGGCGTGGGGGACGTGCTGGTGTTCGGTGCGCGTGATTACGCAATGCGCATTTGGCTTGATCCTGGAAAAGTAGCCCAGCGCAACCTCACCGCCAGCGATGTGGTCGACGCTATCCGCGAACAAAACGTGCAAGTGGCTGCGGGCATTATCAATCAGCCCCCGGGCCCGAACACTCGCGAGCTGCAGCTCAGCGTCAATACTTTGGGCCGCCTGTGGACCGAAAAGCAATTCGGTGACATCGTTATTAAATCCGGAAATGACGGCGAGGTGACCTATCTGCGCGACATCGCGCGCATCGAGCTTGCCGCCCGCGACTATTCAGTAAACAGTTACCTCGGCGGCAAACCCGCTGCCGCGTTAGTGATCTTCCAGCTCCCTGGCACCAATTCGCTGGAAACAGCCAAGGCGGTACGCGCCACCATGGCAAAACTCAAAGAACGCTTTCCCAAAGGCCTCGATTACCGCGTGGTGTATGACACCACCCTTTTCGTTCAGGAATCCATCCAAGCGGTCATCGAGACCCTGATCGGCGCCATTCTTTTGGTGGTGTTTGTCGTCGTCACGTTTTTGCAGACCTGGCGCGCTTCCATAATTCCATTGCTTGCGGTGCCGGTCTCGCTTATCGGTACTTTTGCCGCCATGGCCGCGCTCGGATTTTCGCTCAACAATCTTTCGCTATTCGGACTCGTGCTCGCCATTGGTATCGTGGTAGACGATGCCATAGTGGTGGTGGAAAACGTGGAGCGCAATATTGCACTTGGGCTTAAGCCCAGGGAGGCAACGTTCAAGGCAATCGATGAAGTCGCGGGGCCGGTGATTGCGGTTGCGGTGGTGCTCTCTGCAGTGTTCGTGCCCACAGCTTTCGTCAGTGGGTTAAATGGGCAGTTTTACCGGCAGTTTGCGCTGACCATAGCGGTGTCCACCGTCATATCGGCCTTCAATTCGCTCACCCTGAGTCCCGCTTTGTGTGCGCTGTTGCTAAAGCCACACGGTGCAGAAAAAGATTGGTTCACGCGCTTTTTGGACCGCACGTTCGGCTGGTTTTTCCGCTCGTTCAACTGGGCTTTCGAACACAGCAGAAATGGTTACACGCGATTGGTCCCCCGTGCAATCCGCATGAGCGCAATCATGCTGGTCATTTATGCGGGACTGCTGGGCACTACTTGGCTGGCTTTTACTCGAGTACCTGCTGGCTTCATCCCATCGCAGGACCAGGGCTACCTCATTGTCTATGCGCAACTTCCCGACGCAGCATCGCTTCCCCGCACCGACGCCGTGTTGAAACGGGTGTCGTCGATTATTCGAGGTACTCCCGGTGTGCTTAACACTGTCGAATTCGCGGGTTTCGGTGTCGTGAGCTTCGCCAATACGTCAAATACCGGAACCATTTTTGTGCCGCTGAAGCCGTTTGCCGAGCGTGAGCACGATCCCGATCTGTCCGGCGAAAAAATTGCGGTGGTGCTTCGCAAAAAATTGAGCGTTATTCAGGATGCATTCGTGGGTGTATTCTTGCCGCCGCCCGTGCGCGGAGTGAGCACGTTGGGCGGCTTCAAGATGCAAATCCAGGACCGGGGCGGAGCCGGCCTGCAGGCCCTGCAAGCGGCCGCGGAAAAGCTTGCGGCTGCGGCCAACCGTCAGCCGGGCTTGCAAGGCGTGTTCACCAGCTTCCGGGCCAATGTGCCCCAGCTTTATCTGGATGTAGATCGAGTCAAGGCGAAATCCATGCAGGTACCCTTGAGCGATGTTTTCAGTACGCTGCAGATTTATTTGGGTTCTTTATATGTGAATGACTTCAATCTCTTTGGCCGTACTTATCAAGTGCGGGTGCAAGCGGATGCGCCGTACCGCTTGAGCGCCGACGATATCCGTTTGCTGAAGACGCGCAACGCGTCCGGTGAAATGGTTCCTCTGGGAACGCTCATGACGGTCAAGGAAGTTACCGGCCCGGACCGCGTCACGCGCTACAATCTGTTTCCCGCGGCGGAGCTCAATGGCAACATCGCTCCCAGCTTGAGCTCCGGCCAGGCAATCGAAATTATGGAGAATCTTGCAAAACAACAGCTTCCTAAGGAATTCGGCACGGAGTGGACCGAACTTATCTTCCAGCAGATTCTTGCAGGCAACAGCGCCATCATCATCTTTCCGCTGTCCGTGTTGTTTGTATTTCTGGCGCTTTCGGCTCTGTACGAGAGCTGGTCACTGCCACTCGCCATAATTCTGATTGTGCCCATGTGCTTGTTGTCTGCGATCACCGGCGTATGGTTGCGCGGGCTCGATAATAATATCTTCACCCAAATTGGGTTTGTGGTGCTGGTTGGACTCGCGTGCAAGAACGCAATCTTAATTGTCGAATTCGCCAAACAACACCAGGAACGCGGCTTAAACCAATTTGATGCCGCGGTTGAAGCGAGCCGATTGCGCCTGCGGCCGATACTGATGACCTCTTTTGCCTTTATCTTCGGTGTTCTGCCTCTGGTATTTTCAGTAGGGGCGGGTGCCGAAATGCGCCGGGCGCTCGGCACGGCGGTATTCAGCGGCATGTTGGGTGTCACGTTCTTCGGGATATTTCTGACACCGGTTTTCTATGTGGTTATCCGCACCATTGTTGAGCGGCGCAAAAAGCAAAGCGCGATGCCGGCCCAGGCCAAACCGGATTCTCCGGCGGCAGGCGCCGCCAGCGAGGGAGCCCCGCCGGATAGGCTATAACGAGTCGCGCCGGTTTGCTTGCGGCGGGCAATCGCGGTCGTTACTTCCGCCAAAGCTAATATGTTGAATCCCGGTCCCAAGTTAGTTCCAGTATTTCAAGGGATGGGCCAAATGTAATTCGGTATTCGCCGCATTGGTATCTGTTTTCTGTTCAATGGCTTTACGTTGCCGGATTGATTTTCCAGTTTTGTACCCAATCTAAGTCAAATTAATCCATGCTGAACAACGCTAATTTGCATTATTGGGAATATCCTATGTATGAAATTGAGCAAGTAATGTTGAATGAGAATGCCCAAGAAGAAGGAAATTACATCCACGACCTGTCGCCGGGAGATGGTGATCTGCTCGATGCTTATTCTCAAGCGGTGGTTGCGGCCGTGGACAAGGTGGGTCCGTCAGTAGTGAAAATCGACGTTAAGAAGAACGCGTCCGCAACTCGTAAAGTTTCTCCAAGAGACGGGATCCAGGGCAGCGGGTCGGGAGTCATTTTCACACATGACGGTTTCATACTGACCAACAGCCATGTGGCCTCTCGCGCAACAGAAATAGACGTCGTGCTTACCGACGGCCGCGTGTTCCAGGCCGATGTTATTGGGGACGATCCGTACACGGATTTGGCGGTAATTAGGATATCTGCGCCAAACCTTTTACCCGCGCAACTCGGCGAGTCCCGCTCAATAAGAGTGGGGCAGCTTGCCATTGCCATCGGCAACCCTCTTGGTTTCCACTGCAGCGTGACCGCTGGCGTGGTGAGCGCGTTGGGGCGCTCGTTGCGGGCGCAATCAGGCCGCCTGATTCATGATGTGATTCAGACCGACGCCGCGCTCAACCCCGGAAATTCGGGCGGACCGCTGGTAAATTCCAAAGGCGATGTCATTGGCATTAACACGGCGATCATTTTGCCGGCACAAGGCATTTGCTTTGCCATCGCGGTCAATACTGCCAAGGTAGTGGTAACCCAGCTATTAAAACACGGCAAGGTCAAGCGCGGCTCCGTCGGCGTGATCGGACAAAATGTAGCGCTTCCGCGGCGGGTGGTGCGGTTTCACGGTCTTTCCTCGGAGAACGGAATTCTAGTCGTTGCAGTCGAACCCGAAAGCCCCGCGCAAAAATCGGGAGTCCAGGATGGCGATGTGATCATCAGCTATGACAGCAATACCATTGCAGGAATCGATGACTTGCATAAACTGTTGAGTGAAGACCGCATAGGCAAGCATGCAGAGCTCAGAGTATTGCGCCGAAACAATATCGTAACGATGTCGATAAGCCCCGAAGAATTAACGCCGAAATAGCGCCGTCGAAGGAGCGGGGTGAGAGGGTGCGCGGAATAAAATCGCTGCATAACTCTGAATTATCCGCTTGCAGTTCGGGATCTGGCTCGATAATCAGTATTGCGTCTGCCCTACAGAGATCTCAAGAAATCCAGCAGTGCTTCGCGATCTCCGCCGGAAAGCTCATAAAAATTTCTGGAACTGCCGCTTGCTTCGCCGCGATGGCGGCGAATCGCGTCGGCGAATGTGACCGAAGCGCCATCATGCATCAAGCGGGTACGCAATCTTACGCCCCATAACGGGGCCGTCCGCACTTTGTTTCGCGTTGCCTGCAAGCGCTCGAATGAGAAGTTTTTCCATTTGATATTTCGAACACTACGGCCGTAGTGTTCTTCAACAGCCATAACGATCCCGTCGCCCGTTCCGACGTCGTGAAGCAGAAAGTCCGAGAACGGATGAAACGTCTTTCCTCCCAGGGCCTCAGGAATCGTATACGTTCCACCGTTGATTTTCGTTCCTGGGGGAGCCGTTTGCAGCGTTTGCACGTGGCAGGTGGCGCAACCGATTTTTGCGAATAGCACGGAGCCTCGTTTGGCTTTCGGTGTCCGTGCCAGCACCGTGTCACGCGGCGGGGCTTTAGTGGAACGAATGAAACGGACAAAATGATCCACGTCATCCATTCCGTCCTGATCCGGCGTGCTGTTCGGTTCACCTACGGTGTTGCACAAGTTCGTGATCTCGTCCGGAAATAACCTGCTTGTGATTCCCATCTCATTCAGGTAGGAATCTCCCGAGAAGGATAGGAGACTGGAATGCTGGTTTTTCCAGCCGAACCGCCCGACGCCGGTATGCCCGGGAGCTTCCACGACAGGGACCCACAGCACTTGGCCGCAGATTTCTCCATCGCTGCTTCGACATTGCTTGCGGGATAGTTGAATCAGGGTTTTATCGGCGACGGCCTCGACGAACCCGTCGCCCAGAAGATTTAGTGAGATGCGAGTTGTACGAATGTTTTCCGATTGCGGCACTCGTTCATGGATTTCTGTGGTGGGAAAACTTTCATTAGGACAGATGGCGCGGTCGTTCACCAGCGTACGGCCACTGATGATTTCGGCCCCACGGGCAATCGGAATCCTGGGATTTTGGAAACGATGGTCTGGACCAAGACGACCCGCACGTAATTCCGTAACCTGGCTTGCGCCACCGGATTTCGGATCCTGGTGGCATTCGCGACAGGACTGTGCATTGTAGAGAGGGCCCAGACCGTCTTGTACCGTATCAAATTCCTCGAACCTTTCCTGGTCGGCCTGGTGGGTCTCGTCGTTCACCACGCCGTTGCTTCTGTCATCGAAGCCGGTGGGTGCTTCCGGGGGCATATCGGCGATGGAAGCGAAAGCAAAATAAAGACTAGTAAATGCCAGCCCTATTCTCATGCGGCGCTTCATTCCTCAAGCACAGGATCATTGTAAATGACGCGCCCCGTTTCTCGTTGCCGGGCAGCAAGGCGGTGGGGGTAAAATACATACTTTTGGTTCTGCGGTCAACGCGTGAGCCGCTTCGACCCACGGCGATAAAAATACGATCAGGAATACGTTTGATAATGGTATTTGAGTAATTTAGCGCCGATTGGTGTAACAGAAGCATTAATTGTTAATTCGCACCTATAGACCTGTGCCTTTCGCATATTACAGCAGACTTAATCGGGCGCAACAGCGAATTTACCGCAACAGCGACCGGGTTACCACAATAAATTTGCCTGAATCCGGCTTTGATCCGTTGCTCGTGAATCTTAGAAATAACCTGAGCCGCGATCGGCCAAGAGACGTGGAAACTGTTTGCCAACAATTGCTAAACCGTTTGACTGTCGCGCTGGATGTCGCCGGACTGCGAGTTAAGGTTTACGCTACACGCCCCCACGGAACTTGGGGCGAACTGCATGGACTGTACACTGTCGCCGGAGGCCGCAATTTGGCGCGAATCGAAGTTTGGATGCGAACTGCGCGGCGCAAGCAAATAGTGGCGTTTCGAACTTTCCTTAGGACATTGATGCACGAGTTTTGCCATCATCTCGACTACGAGCTGCTTAAGTTGCCGGATAGCTTCCACACCCAGGGGTTCTATCAACGTGAGTCGAGCTTGATCGGTCAAATTGCCCCGAGGGGCAATTCCGATGCCTGAACTAATCGATTGCAGATCCTTGACGGAAAGGCAGCCCGGGATGCGCAAAGTTAGGGTTCTTTTTGTTTGTACGGGTAATATCTGCCGTTCGCCAATGGCGGAAGTAGTGTTCAGGCGCTATGCGGAGCAAGCTGGACTTGTCCGTTCCCTGACGGTGGATTCAGCCGGGACTCATGATTTCAACGTCGGGCAGGAACCCGACGATCGTGCGCGCAGCGTTGCTGCAAGCAGAGGGTACGAAATGAAAGGCATGCGCGCGCGTCAGGTAAGGCGAGACGATTTCAAATATTTTGATTATCTTCTGGCAATGGACGAAGGAAATCTGGCGGTCCTGAGAGAGCTTTGTCCTTCGAACTACTTGCGCAAGCTTGGGTTGTTCATGCAGTACAGCGCCAAATTCCCGGGCCTGGAAATTCCTGATCCATACCATCGTGGCAGCGCCAGCTTCGAACGGGTATTGGATTTGGTGGAGAACGCCGCCATCGGCCTGCTCGATCATATACGACGCGAACTAACCGCCGAAACCGCAAACGGGCAGTGATCTTTTCAAAACCTTTCTTGCAAATGGCGCACGAACGTTTCTATGCCCTGCAACAGCATTTGTATTGCGATCGCGGTCAGTATCAAACCCATCAGGCGCTGAAACGCCATAATTCCACGTTCTCCGACGAGCTTGCTGATGCGTTCACCCAAGACCAGGACCAGTGCAGAAATACCGATTGCAAGAGTAAGCGCCCCGATCCACTCGATAATTCGCGAAGGCTCTTTTGACACTAGGAGCAACACAGTAGCGAGCGCTGACGGCCCGGCGATGGAAGGAATGGCTAGCGGCACGATAAAAGGCTCACCTCCGACGCCTTCCCCAAAAATTCCTTCCGGGTGCCGGAATATCATGCGTAGCGCGATCAGGAACAAAATTACGCCGCCAGCAATGCCAAGTGACGCATCTGTGAGCTGCAACAAGCGCATGAACCATACACCGAAAAACATGAAAGCGAGCAGCACGACATACGCGATGCCACATTCCCGAAGAACAACACCGGACCTGCGCGCGCTTTTGGTACTGGCTAGCGCCGCGATGAATAGCGGGATGTTGCCAAACGGGTCTACAACGAGCAGCAGTAGAATCGTTGCCGAAACGAAGGATATGTCCACGCTCCGCCCGAAGGAAATATGAACCTACTTGCGCGTTTCCACCTGTTCCAGCTGCTCATCGTCGCCAAGAATCTGAACGGGTCTGACGCGCCGCACCCTATGCGGCGATTCGATATCCTGCGATTCGATTGCCGTGATAACGGCTTTCTCGGGGCTCGTTTCGATTTGCACCAACTCGCCGGGTTCCCCGGATTGATAGAGCTCCGCGAGAACTTTTGCCGGCGTCGGGGCTTCGCTGATTTGCACATTGTCCTGCACATTCTGAACAGGTGCAGGCTGCTGAACCTCAACAGGAAGGCTCATGTTGTTTGCCGGCCTGACCTCGTCAGTTTGCTGTGGCGGCGCATTTTTGGATTCTGAATAGTCCGGCTCTGAAACGGATGTCACCGGGGCGGTGGACGTCGGTTTGGCCACATGCTGTACCGTCGAGGCCTGTACGTCTTTACGCTCGCCCCGGTCGCGCCTGCCCCGCCTGCCGCGCCGACCTCGATACTCGCCCATGTCTTGCGGCAAATCGGGCTTCGCAGGTTTTGCCACAGTAGGTTCTAATTTCGGCTCAGGCCGTTGCTGCACCTGTTTTTGCCGCAGCAGGTTGTCCGCGCGGTCATGCGAGCGTTGCCGTTGCGGCGGCTGAATTCCCCTTGGCGCAAATTTGCTCTCAGCGCGCTCTTTTTGCGCTTGCCGCTTCTCAAAGCGCTCGCGCCCCCGTCCGCGCATGCGCTCAGGTATTTTGGGCTTTTCAACTACTTTTTCCTTTTCCTCGGCCTTAAACCATCCGAGAATTTTTGTAATAAGCGTACGCCCGCCAGGTCGCATGACCGGGGCGGGCTGGCCTATGGCAATGCCTTGGACTGCGGCTTGCGGGCGAGGAGGCTTTGCCTCTTGTCCCGCGGCCGCAGGCGCGGTCTCCGCAATCGGTGCTTCGACCATTTTATAGCTCGCCGCAGGCTCGGCCTGTGAAGCTTCGTCGTGGCGCAAGCGCGAGACGTTATAGTTCGGCGTTTCCAGATGGATGTTCGGGATTAGCACTACGCTAACCCGAAAACGGGCTTCGATGGTGTGGATCTCCGAGCGCTTTTCATTAAGCAGGAATGTCGCTACATCGACCGGAAGCTGGGCGTAGATCACAGCACTATTCTCTTTCATGGCCTCCTCCTGAAGAATTCTCAGGATGTGCAGGGCTGACGATTCCGTTCCGCGGATGTGCCCGGTGCCGTGACAGCGCGGGCAAGGCATGTGGCTGGTTTCGCCCAACGAGGGTTGCAGCCGTTGGCGTGACAATTCCATTAGGCCGAAACGCGAGATTTTGCCCATCTGCACACGTGCGCGGTCGTAGCGAAGCGCTTCGCGCAAACGATTCTCTACTTCGCGCTGATTGCGCTGGATTTCCATATCGATAAAATCGATTACGATTAAGCCCCCCAAGTCTCGCAGCCGCAATTGGCGGGCAATTTCATCAGCCGCCTCAATATTGGTATGCAGTGCCGTCTGTTCGATATCAGCTCCACGTGTTGCGCGCGCCGAGTTCACATCAATCGATACCAGTGCCTCGGTGTGATCTATGACAATGGCACCACCGGAGGGCAGGAGAACCTGACGCGAAAACGCGGTTTCAATCTGATGTTCGATCTGAAAACGCGAGAATAGCGGCACATCGTCCTTGTAAAGCTTAATGCGGTCGACATTGCTCGGCATCACATGACTCATGAACTGCCTTGCTTGATCGTAGATAGCCTCAGTGTCAATTAAAATTTCGCCGATCTCTGGATGGAAATAATCGCGAATGGCGCGGACAACGAGACTGCTTTCCAGGTAAATCAGGGAAGGGGCCTTTTCCTTTTTAGCGGCGTTTTCTATGGCCTCCCATAACTGCAACAGGTAATTTAAATCCCATTGCAATTCTTCGAGGCTTCTGCCGATGCCGGCGGTCCGGCCGATGATGCTCATGCCTTGGGGAACGTTGAGCTGCGCCATTAAGTCTCGCAGTTCATTTCGCTCCTCGCCTTCAACACGTCGTGAGACGCCTCCGCCTCGGGGATTATTGGGCATGAGCACCAGATAGCGCCCGGCGAGGCTTATAAAGGTAGTAAGCGCCGCGCCTTTAGTCCCGCGTTCATCCTTGTCCACCTGGATGATGAGTTCTTGTCCTTCGCGCAGCGCATCCTGAATGCGCGCACGCGCCGGGTCGACGTTATCTCCGGGTTTGAAATAGGAACGGGCGACTTCCTTAAAGGGTAGAAACCCATGTCGTTCGCCGCCGTAATCAACGAAGGCGGCCTCTAAGCTGGGTTCAATGCGGGTGATCGCACCCTTGTATATATTGCTTTTGCGTTGCTCTTTACCTGCGGATTCAATATCGAGGTCAATGAGCTTTTGACCATCGACTATCGCGACGCGCAACTCCTCGGATTGCGTCGCGTTAAACAACATGCGTTTCATTTTCTGCTCTCCCGCGCTCTGCACGGGCAGGGCAAACCCTACGCGGTTATAATAACGCCATGTATCGAGTCTTCGTCATGTGCACGCCATAATTCCGGTTTGACTTTAACGTACGGACAATTCACTCAACGGGTTTGTCAGTAAAATCCTGTTTATCCAAATGGTCAGGACTTGAAAATCTGCTTGGAGCGCGTATCTCGTTTGCTCGCGCTACTTTGAAATCTGGTGAGCGGAGTTAACCAGCTGTCAGGTTTATCTAATGTGTTCAAGTACTTAACTTTGAACCATGGGGCTGAATGAACGCCTTTTGCGCCAGCCCTCTAAACCAACGCCCACAGTATAAGCAAAATGAAGGATTTAAGTAAAGCTTCGGCTTCGCGCAGGAGCATTGAAGAAGACAGCGAAAATCAGCGCATCGACAATTACTTGTCGAAGGTTTTAAAAGGAGTTCCTAAAAGCCATATTTACCGGATACTGCGCAGTGGGGAAGTCCGCGTAAATGGGAAACGCATCGAGCCGAATTACCGATTAAAAATCGGCGACACTTTACGCTTGCCGCCTGTTCGCACCGCTAAACCTGTAAAACAGGCCGGGAATGCGTTTCCAAACCTGCGGCTGGAGGTATTGTTTGAAGACGACGTGCTGCTTGTCATCAATAAACCCGCCGGTGTCGCGGTGCACGGCGGCAGCGGGGTCAGCAGCGGGATTGTCGAGCTTCTGCGCATGCGCAAGCCCAAAGCTCCTTTTTTAGAATTGGTGCATCGGCTCGACCGTGAGACGTCTGGCGTATTGCTGCTCGCGAAAAAAAGGAGTGCGCTTATTACACTCCACCAAAGGTTGCGCGAAGGACAGGTTGAAAAACGCTATCTCGCGATGGTCAAAGGCAGGTGGATTAATCAAAAGCAGAGCGTCGAACTTCCACTGCATAAATACGTGACGGCCGCCGGCGAGCGTCGAGTTACCGTGAATCCGCGCGGCCAAGCCGCACATACCCTGTTTTATCTGCGCAAGAGCTGGCAGGAATTCAGCTTGCTTGAAGCAGAGCTTAAAACAGGACGTACCCATCAAATTCGCGCGCATCTTGCGCACCTGGGATTTCCGATTCTGGGTGACCCCAAATACGGTGATTTTGCGTTAAATCGGTTTTTGGCGACAAGGGGTCTAAAACGCATGTTCTTGCACGCCTTCAGGTTGGTGGTCCAACATCCGAGAACGGGCCAAGCCTTGCGCCTGGACGCGCCGTTGCCAACGGACTTGGAGCAGTTTGTCGACGAACTGGGACGACCAATGTGATAACAGCATACAAATGTCGAAGCGATTCGCGAGCGAGAACATTGGGGACTCGCGGTAAATATTCGCGAGCGACGGGACCAGCCGGTGAGAGTATGCCGAGCCGCCAAGCCCCGACACCTTAACCCCAATCGCTGCCTAATTATAGTACGTTGAGGCTAACACATAGTGAATCGCACGCGCGGATTCGAATGAGGATGAATTTCGAGACACTTCCGGGTTATACTTAAATTGTTTTACTCGATTTTCTTTTACCGCGGTCGGGTACTTTGGACCAGAATGTCACACGCGTTCGTCTTGGATGAGAAGAACGACTGGGTCTACGTCTTTATCAAAGAGGATTGAGGCATGCCGGAAAACAATTTCCCTGACAGCAACTGGGAACGCCAAGTCATAGAAAAACTCGCGTATTCGGCGCTGCAAGAGCAGCGCAGGGCGCGTCATTGGGGTATCTTTTTCAAGTTACTCCTCTTTATATGGCTGTTTGGTATGCTTTTTCTCATAGTTGGCTGGCTGGGAAAAACCGAAGTGCCGCTTGCAGGCAAGCACACATCGCTCGTTGATCTTGATGGGATCATAGCGCCTGACACCGATAACAGCGCCGAGAATATTATTTCCGGGTTACAGCAGGCATTTAAAGACAAGAACACAAAAGGCGTTATTCTGCGTATCAACAGTCCTGGCGGTAGTCCCGTGCAGGCAGGTGACATAAATGACGGGATTCGTAGGCTACGAGCGAAATATCCGGATATCCCTATATATGTGGTCGTAGATGACATCTGTGCGTCGGGGGGCTACTACGTTGCGGTGGCCGCAGACAAGATATTTGTTAATAAGGCTAGCATCATCGGCTCGATCGGCGTGCTGATAGATGGCTTCGGGTTCACCGGAACAATGCAGAAGCTCGGCATTGACCGCCGTTTACTTACCGCGGGGGAAAACAAGGGTTTTCTTGACCCATTCTCTCCGTTAATTCCGGCACAGAAAGCGTACGCACAAAAGATGCTTGACGAGATTCACCAGCAATTCATTCAGGTCGTTCGGCAAGGCAGGGGTAAACGCTTAAAGGAAACTCCAGACCTGTTCAGCGGCCTTGTATGGACAGGCGAGGAAAGCGTCAAGCTAGGATTGGCTGACGGCCTGGGTGACGTAGATTATGTTGCGCGCGAGGTCGTTAAGGCAGAAGAGGTGGTCGATTACACGCCGCATGAAAGTGTTGTCGAGCGTTTTGCACGGCACTTTGGCGGCGCGATGGGCAAGGCGCTGTTAGGCAGTGCGGGCTGGTCCCTGCGTTAGCCCGCGTAGAGCAAAAAGACCGTGGGCCGTTTGTTGATGTCCGGCGGCGCACTTTTCCAGTCGCCGATACGTTTGGTCGTGATGTTCTCGGTTGCGAGCGAAATATCGGTGGCAAGGCATAACAAGGTGCCTTTGTCGCAGAAATGGAGCAGGCTTTGCAGTAACTTGGCGTTGCGATAAGGTGCCTCGATGAAAATTTCCGTTTGGTCGAGGATTTTCGATGCCTTTTCAAGTTCCGCGATTTTCCGTGCTCTTTCCGCGCTGTCAACCGGCAAATAGCCGTGAAACGCGAAGCGCTGACCGTTCAGTCCTGAGGCCATCAGCGCCAGCAATATGGCCGAAGGACCGACCAACGGCACCACCCTAATGCCGTGGGCATGCGCCAGCGCTATCAAGTTTGCACCGGGGTCCGCCACGGCGGGGCAACCGGCCTCGGACATCAAGCCTAGATTCTTTCCCGATAGTAACGGTTTAATTAAATCTGTTAGCTCGGCAGGCCGCGTGTGCTCGTTGAGAACACTGAATTTAATGGTTTGCAACGGCGCGGAAACGCCCAATCTCGCGAGACATTGTCTCGCGCTTTTCGCGTCTTCCACGATGAAAGAATCGAGCTTGGAAATAACGCGCTTAACGCCATGCGGAACGACCCAAGAAATATCATTGTGCCCAAGCGGCGCGGGGATGAGGTAAAGCGTACCAGGCATTTAAAGCGGATCCACACCTTCGTTTTTCAACATTTCGACCAGCGCGATAAGCGGCAACCCGATCAGTGCCCAGGGGTCTTCGCCATGCACCGCTGCGATTAGCGCGATACCCAATCCTTCCAATTTGGCACCACCGGCACAGTTAAAGGCCCGCTCTTTATCCAGGTAATTGCCAATCTGGGAATCGCTCAAGCGGCGGAAGCGTACCTGATTATGAACGACCTTGGTTTGGGTTTGGCCCGTTGTGGTGTTAAGCAGACACACAGCAGTGTAGAACTCTGCGGTCTTTCCGCACATCAATTGCAGCTGCTTAAACGCGTTTTCGCGCGTGTGAGGTTTACCAAGTCGCGTCCCATCGAGAGCAGCAACCTGGTCGCAACCGATGATAAGCGCGCGCGGCCACTGACTGCCGACCTTGAGCGCTTTAGCCTGAGCGAGCCGGGTTGCAGTTTGCGCAGGTAATTCGCCTTGCAAAGGCGTCTCGTCAACATCGGGTGCCGCAATAGAGAAGGGGAGCAGGAGACGCTCAAGCAACTCGCGCCGGTAGGGGGAAGTCGATGCCAAAACCAGCAGCGGCATGCTCAAGTTATGCTCGTATATCTTTGACAGGGAACCGCAAAAATAATAACATGCGCGCCTTATGTCTGAACAGATTATGATCAATAGTCTGGAATTTTCACGCGGTGCTGAAGTTTTGCGTGGTAAAATATCAAGCGGGAAATTGGAGCGGTTGAGCGACTATCTGTACTCTACTCAGGGCCCCATTGAGTACGAGTTGAGTGGAGCCGTCGACCCCGACGGAAAATCGCTCCTTCATCTTGCGATCAGAGGCAAACTTTACCTCAAGTGCCAGCGCTGCCTCGAAAAATTAGAGCATGATTTGGATTTGGTTTCAGATCTTTTGCTGATTGAGAATGAAAAGCAATTCCCAGAAATTACTGACGAGAGCGAGGGTACAGATTGCATATTGGCCGATACGGAACTAAACGTTTTGGCCTTGCTTGAGGAAGAAATTATATTGAAACTGCCCGTTTCACCCAGGCATGACGCAGCATGTGGCGTGGCTAGCTTTGCCAATAGCAAAAATGTCCAGTCGGTTTTTGCGACTCTCGCAGCGCTGAAAAAATCTACAAAATAACGAGGAGTTTTTATGGCAGTACAGCAGAACAAAAAGTCTCCGTCCAAACGCGGCATGCACCGCGCCCATGATTTTTTGGCAAACCCGCCGCTGGCGGTCGAGCCGACGACAGGGGAAGTGCATTTGCGCCACCATATCAGCCCCAACGGCTATTACCGCGGAAAAAAAGTAATGCCCGGCAAGGGCGAATAGTCGTATTCATTTCTTGCCGCTCCTCTGCCAGCACCGGTAATGGACATCACGGTAGCAATTGATTGCATGGGCGGTGACCATGGGCCCTACGTTACTGTACCTGCCGCAGTAAAATTCCAGCGAACATCTCCTGATTCCCACATTATTCTAGTGGGGCTGCGCGAGCTTATTGAGCCTGAGCTGCGATTGGCCCATGCCGAGATTAGCCCGCGTCTACGCATCCATCATGCCAGCGAAGTAGTGACCATGGACGAGCCGCCGCCGCTCGCGCTGCGCGGCAAAAGGGACTCTTCGATGCGTGTGGCGGTAGATCTTGTAAAGTGTGGTGAAGCTCAGGCCTGCGTCAGCGCGGGCAATACAGGCGCACTGATGGCGATTTCCCGATTTGTGCTTAAGACCCTGCCAGGCATCGAGCGTCCGGCGATCGCGTCCATCCTTCCCACACTACAGGGGCGTACCTGCATGCTCGACTTGGGTGCAAATGTTGA
Source organism: Burkholderiales bacterium (assembly GCA_035518095.1). Taxonomy (NCBI): domain Bacteria; kingdom Pseudomonadati; phylum Pseudomonadota; class Betaproteobacteria; order Burkholderiales; species Burkholderiales bacterium. Next base: position 15,490 of record DATIXX010000062.1, read on the forward strand.
ATGCACCCCCCAGCAATTGCTGCAATTTGCAATTATGGGATCGACATTGATGTCGGCGGTCGGGCATATTGCAAAACCCAGCGTCGGACTGCTCAACGTCGGAGAAGAAGACATTAAAGGGAGCGAGGTGGTTAAGCAGGCTGCGGAACTGCTGCGCAACAGCGGCCTTAACTTTTACGGCAACATCGAGGGCGACGACATTTACAAGGGGACCACTGACGTTGTAGTTTGCGACGGTTTCGTCGGCAACGTGGCCATCAAAACCTCTGAAGGGCTGGTGCAAATGCTGTCCACATTTCTGCGACGTGAAATCAAGCGCAATATATTCAACCGCCTGACGGGATTGATTGCGCTTCCGGTGTTCAATGCCTTCAAGCGTCGCGTCGACCATCGGCGATACAATGGCGCCAGCCTGCTGGGTCTGCGCGGCATCGTGGTGAAAAGTCATGGCTCTGCCGACACCTTTGCATTTGAATATGCGGTCATGCGGGCTGCAGAAGAGGTTCGGAACGGTGTTCTGCGGCATATTAGCGAACGCATGGCGGTGATTCATGTAGGGCACCCCTGATGTATTCGCGAATCGCAGGTTGTGGCAGTTATCTGCCCGAAAAAATAATCACCAACCACGATCTCGAGGCCATCGTTGACACTTCGGATGCGTGGATTTTTAGCCGTACGGGGATCCGCCAGCGGCGTATCGCGGCAGAGAACGAAAAGGCGAGCGACCTCGCCTTTCATGCCAGCAGGAAAGCCATGCAGGCGGCACACGTAAGGTCCGACGACATTGATCTGATTATCGTCGCAACCAGCACTCCGGATATGATTTTTCCCAGCACCGCTTGCATCCTGCAGGCCAAGCTGGGCATTAAAACCTGCGCGGCGTTTGACATCCAAGCCGTATGCAGCGGTTTTGTGTATGCACTGGCCACTGCTGATTTGTTTATTCGCTCGGGAAAATCCCGCTGCGGCTTGGTTGTCGGCGCAGAAGTGTATTCACGCATCCTCGATTGGTCGGACCGCGGCACATGCGTCTTGTTCGGTGATGGCGCCGGCGCGGTGGTCGTGAACCAAAGTAACGTGCCTGGGATTATCTCCACTCATCTTCATGCGGATGGAAGCTACCACCAGCAGCTTGCGGTACCGGGAAGCATTGCCGACGGTAAAGTAACGGGCAACCCGCACGTGGTGATGGACGGCAATGCCGTGTTCAAATTTGCTGTCAAGGTCATGAGCGAAATGGTGGACGAAACTTTGGCAGCAAACAATCTTAAAAAAAGCGATGTAAGCTGGCTAATTCCTCATCAGGCAAATATACGTATCATCCAGGCTACCGCAAAGAAGCTGGGTTTGAGCATGGATCGGGTCATCGTTACAGTCGACCGTCATGCAAATACGTCTTCAGCTTCAATTCCCTTGGCACTGGATGACGCAGTTAAGGACGGGCGCATCAAGGCCGGAGAACTTATTTTGATGGAAGCAGTCGGTGGCGGGTTTACTTGGGGTTCAGTGCTTTTGCGTTGGTGAGGACCAGCATGAGGTTTGCGTTCGTATTTCCAGGGCAAGGTTCGCAATCGGTGGGCATGATGCGCGGTTATTCGGATTTACCCGCGGTGCGCAGGACTTTTGAAGAAGCGTCAAATATCCTGAATCAAAATATGTGGATTCTTGCCGAGAACGGTCCGGAATCGGAGCAGAATTTAACGGTGAATACGCAGCCACTGATGCTGGTAGCCGGCGTTTCAGTGTACCGGGCTTGGGAACAGCTGCAGGGCGCGGAGCCGGTGTTGCTGGCGGGCCACAGTTTGGGGGAATACTCTGCCCTGGTAGCGAGTGGCGCGATATCTTTTGTCGATGCGTTACCGTTGGTGCGTTTTCGGGCTGAAATTATGCAACGGGCGGTACCTGACGGCACGGGCGGGATCGCCGCGATCCTGGGATTGGAGGATGAACAGGTGCGCTCCGTATGCCTTGAGGCGGCGCGTGGCGAAGTGTTGGAGACGGTGAATTTCAACTCGCCGGGACAAGTGGTGATTGCAGGCCATAAATCGGCAGTACTGCGAGGTATAGAGACGGCCAAAGCCAAAGGCGCGAAGCGCGCAGTACTGCTACCAATGAGTGTGCCGTCCCATTGTTCCCTGATGCGTGAAGCCGCGAACCAGCTTAAACAGCGCTTGGAATCTGTAACATTTACCAAGCCGCGAGTTCCAGTGATGCAAAATGCGGATCTCGGCACTCATTTACAGCCAGACACGATCAAGGATGCCTTGGTGCGGCAGCTTTATAATCCGGTGCATTGGGTTAAAACCATTCAAGCTTTAATGCGGGATGGCATTACCTATGTCGCCGAATGTGGACCGGGCAAAGTTTTGACCGGACTGAATAAGCGTATAGCAGCAAACCTGGGAATGACGGCATTGGTTGACACTACCAGCCTAAAACAGGGTTTGACCGTGATGGTATAGGGTGTTGTAGTCGGGGATCTAATTGAGCAACTCGATGATGCTGGATAAGCAAATTGCGTTAGTCACCGGCGCAAGCCGCGGCATTGGCCAAGGAATTGCCGTCGAACTTGGCGGGCAAGGAGCAACGGTAATCGGCACTGCGACCAGCGCAAACGGCGCTGAATCCATCAACAGTTACCTTGCCGCAAACCGTATGCGGGGTCGGGGGGTCGTTTTGAATGTTAACGAGGGCGACAAAATCCAGCGGCTGGTGGCGGAAATACAGCGCGATTATGGAGCTATTTCAATCCTTGTGAACAATGCCGGCATTACCCGCGATAATCTTTTGCTGCGAATGACGGACGACGAGTGGGACCAAATCATGTCCACCGACTTAAAATCGGTATTCAGATTATGCCGAGCCGTATTGCACGCGATGGTAAAGGCCCGCTATGGGCGGATCATCAATATCACTTCGGTTGCAGGGACGATGGGCAATGCAGGGCAAACCAATTATGCCGCCGCGAAAGCGGGAGTCTCAGGCTTTAGCAAAGCGCTGGCGCGCGAAGTGGCAAGCCGGAATATCACGGTCAACTGCGTTGCACCCGGCTTTATCGACACCGACATGACACGGGCACTGAGCGAGGCCCAGCGGCAGGCTCTTACCCAGCTTGTGCCGTTAGGACGGTTCGGCCGAGCAGAAGATGTTGCTGCCGCAGTCGCGTTTCTGGCATCTTCCAGAGCGGAATATATCACCGGCAGCACGATCCACGTCAACGGCGGCATGTACATGGATTAAATGAGCCTTTTAATTGTAATTTTATAATCAGCGCAAATTTGGTAAAATGCGACAGTTTGTAAAAAAAGCGATACTAGATTGAGCAGTGATTAGGTTCAGATTCCTCAACACCACAGAAACGGAGGGGGATTTAGATGGAAAACGTAGAACAGCGCGTTAAGAAGATTGTTGCCGAGCAACTGGGTGTTAACGAAGCTGAGGTCAAGAGCGAATCGTCATTCGTGGATGATCTTGGCGCCGATTCGCTGGATACGGTGGAGCTGGTAATGGCGCTGGAGGAGGAATTTGAATGTGAAATCCCGGATGAAGAAGCGGAGAAAATCACGACCGTACAGCAAGCCATAGAATACATCAAGACCCACCTAAACTGATTTCCACGTCCTAAACCTTTTGCACCTGGAGCAAACTTGTCCAGACGGAGAGTTGCCGTTACCGGCCTCGGCGTTGTATCTCCTGTCGGAATCGGTGTTACAGATAATTGGAAAAACATCGTTGCAGGAAAGTCGGGGATCACCAGGATTACTCGATTTGATCCATCAGCGCTCAGTTGTCAAATTGCAGGTGAAGTAAAGGGTTTTGACCCAGGCCGATATATCGCCGCCAAAGAAATCCGGCGGATGGATAGATTCATCCATTTAGGACTGGCGGCAGGCATCGAGGCAATCAAAGATTCCGGCATCGATATCACTCCGGAAAATGCAGAGCGCATTGGTGTCAATATAGGGTCCGGCATAGGGGGGCTGCCCCTGATCGAAGACAATCACCGCGCATTGCTGAAAGGTGGTCCTCGCAAGGTCTCGCCGTTTTTTATTCCGGGCACTATCATCAACATGATATCCGGCAATCTCTCCATCATGTTTGGCCTGAAGGGACCGAATTTAGCTATCGTCACCGCATGTACCACGGCCACGCATTGTGTGGGTGACTCAGCGCGGCTGATTGAATACGGCGATGCCGACATTATGATTGCGGGCGGTGCCGAATCTACGGTGACTGAACTAGCCATCGGTGGTTTTGCGGCGGCCAAGGCCCTCAGCTCGAGAAACGACGATCCCGCTACCGCAAGCAGGCCATGGGACGTTGGGCGCGATGGTTTCGTGCTGGGAGAGGGGGCGGGCGTTGTAGTGCTGGAGGAAATGGAATTTGCGAAAAAACGGGGTGCCCGCATTTACGCCGAACTCGTCGGCTTTGGCATGAGCGCGGATGCTCATCACATAACCGCGCCGTGTGAAGACGGCGACGGCGCGGCGCGCTGCATGGTCAACGCTTTGCGGAACGCGGGCATCAACTCCGATCAAGTTGATTACATCAATGCCCATGGCACGTCTACGCCGCTGGGCGATATCGCCGAAACCGTGGCGGTCAAACGATGCTTTGGCGATCATTCGAGAAAGCTCGCCATCAGTTCCACCAAATCCATGACCGGCCACCTGCTGGGCGCCGCCGGAGGAGTGGAGGCGGTTTATACGGTTTTAGGCCTGTATCACCAAATTGCCCCCCCAACGATCAATATATTTGAGCAGGATCCGCAGTGCGACCTGGATTACGTTGCCAATACTGCGCGCAACATGAAAATGCAAGTCGCATTGTCAAACTCCTTTGGCTTCGGTGGAACCAACGGGACTTTGATATTCCTTAAAACCTAGCCACCCCGTATTTCGCGGCTTTCGGTTAAACTGCGGGCGTTCCTTTCTTGCTCCGGAGCCGCGGGCTCGATGCCGAACCTATGGTGCTGGTAAACGGTCGTCAAACCGATCTTGTAGATGTATGTGACCGTGGGCTCGCCTATGGTGACGGGGTATTCCGCACATTGCGTATTAATGCTGGGAAAGCAATTTGCTGGAGGCGCCACTTTCAGAAGCTTCAGGACGATTGCAGGATGCTCGGACTGCGTTGCCCAAGCTATGCCGATCTAAGCAAGGAGCTCGAGCAAGTTGCGTCCATAGCGCCCGATTGTGTGCTGAAAATCATTGTCACTCGCGGTTCAGGCGCGCGAGGCTACCGTGTGACCAGTGAAATGCAGCCTACGCGCATCGTCATGACGAGCCCGGTTCCCGACTTTCCGGCAAGTTATTATGAGCAGGGGGTACGCTTGCGGATATGCGATTTAAAATTGAGTTTGCAGCCGCGTCTTGCCGGTATCAAGCACCTTAACCGACTCGAGAATGTAATGGCCAGGCAAGAATGGAATGACGCATCCATTGCGGAGGGGCTACTTCTCGACAGTGAAGAATTTGTAATCGGCGGAACTATGACTAATGTGTTTATGTTCAAAGCTAATGAATTGTGGACGCCTGAACTTACCCGTTGTGGCGTTGCGGGCGTGCAACGCAAACGGGTTATGGAGCGGGCGGCCGTCTCGGGCATACCTTGTATTGAGCGCCATATTTCATTGGAGGAGCTATTGCAAGCAAATGAAATATTTCTTACCAACAGCGTGATCGGCGTGTGGCAGGTCGGCGAAATAGGGAACATCCGCTGGAAAAAAGGCGAGTTTACACCGACAGTCAGACAATGGCTTGATGAACCCCGTGATTAAGCGCTTAACTAAAGTCCTGTTGCTTCTCGCATTGGCTGTTTTCGCCACGTCATCAGCCTGGCTGCTTTATTATGCGAATACACCTCTGCAATTGCCCCGCACGCCGTTACAATTCAGTTTGAAGCAAGGTTCCAGTTTGCGCAGCGTGGCAAAACAACTGACTGAAATCGGAGTACTAGACCACCCGTGGAGTTTCGTTATTTTGGGAAGGGTATTGGGAAAAGCGGGAGAAATAAAAGCCGGCAGTTATGAGCTTGCACGCGATCTGAGCCCTTACCGGTTGCTCGGCAAGCTCACCCAGGGCGACGTTACGTTGCGGGAAATAGCCTTCATCGAAGGTTGGACATTTAATCAATTGCGCGAAGCGCTGAATAAGGATCTGGATATCAAGCACGACAGCGTTAACATGGGTGAGCAGGAAATTTTGAAGCGTATTGGCGCCACTGAAACGTCGGCAGAGGGGCTGTTTTTCCCGGACACCTATTTCTTTACCAGCGGCGTGAGCGATCTCACGATACTTAAACGCGCATATCGGACCATGAAGTACAACCTTGCCGCAGCGTGGGAGACGCGCGCCGAGAATTTACCGTTTTCAGATCCCTACCAAGTCCTGATCATCGCTTCCATCGTCGAAAAGGAAACCGGTCGATCCACCGACCGAAGTATGGTTGCGGCAGTTTTAATTAACCGCGTGAAATTGGGCATGAAGTTGCAGGCGGATCCCACCGTGATTTATGGTATGGGCGATAAATTCGACGGCAACCTGCGCAAGCGGGATTTGACCGGGGATACCACATATAACACCTATACCCGAGAAGGATTGCCGCCCACGCCTATAGCTTTGCCGGGACTTGCATCGATCGAAGCCGCCCTCCATCCGGCCAATAGCAAGGCCCTTTACTTTGTTTCAAGGGGTGACGGCACGACGATATTTTCGAACTCGCTCGAGGAACACAACCGCGCCGTGACAAAATATCAAAAAAGCGGCCATCGCAACCAACATAACGGAAAATGACGATTGAGTTCAGCAGATCCAAAACTCAGGGGGAAATTTATCACTCTCGAAGGATTGGACGGCGCGGGCAAAAGCACTCACTTGCCCTGGATCGCTGCTGAACTGCGCGCGTACCAACCCGATGTGGTGGTTACTCGCGAGCCGGGCGGTACACCGGTCGGTGAAATGCTAAGAGAAGTTCTGCTTAAACAGGCCATGCACCCTGAAACCGAAACACTGCTCATATTTGCGGCGCGTCGTGAACATCTTGATAAAGTCATCCTTCCCGCATTAACACGCGGAGCGTGGGTCGTCTCCGACCGTTTTAGTGACGCGAGTTTTGCCTATCAAGGCGGGGGCAGGGGCGTGTCCGCAACGAAACTCGAAGTCTTGGAAGGATGGATTGACCAAGGCCTGCAACCGGACGTTACTTTGCTTTTCGACGCGCCTGCTGCAATATGCAGACAACGACTTTCTCAAAGTACCCGATTTGATCGCTTTGAGCGCGAACACGAAATGTTCTTTGAGAACGTGCGGACTGCATACCTTAGACGGGCTGCCCGGTTTCCAAAGCGATTTCGTGTCATCAATGCTGCAGATACGCAAGACAATGTTAAGAAACAACTTAAACAACTAATTACATCGATTTGTTTATGAACGTATATCAGTGGCAAAAAGAAACGTGGAAAGAACTCGTTTCATCCGGCCGCGGCCAACCTAATGCGCTACTCCTGAAAGGCCGTAGAGGCATCGGCAAACTGGATTTTGCACGCGCATTGTCGCAATACCTGCTGTGCGAAGACCGGGTGGCATCTGGCGCCCCATGCGGTAAGTGCCAAGGATGTTTATGGTTCGCAAAGGGTAATCATCCGGACTTTCGCTTGGTGCAGCCAGCGGCCTACGGCGAGGGGACAGAAACGCACGAATCCGAAGAAAGACCCAAAAACGAAGAAAAAAAAGAGGGTAACCAGATTGAAATCGAACAGATACGTGGGCTGGACGATTTTATTAACCTTAGCAGTCATCGAAACGGCTATAAAGTCATTCTGATTCATCCGGCCGAGGCGATGAATCTACATGCGGCAAACGCTTTACTGAAGACCCTGGAAGAACCTCCTGCTAATACAGTGTTCATTCTTGTATCTCATAGACCGCAGCGCTTGTTGCCAACCATAGTCAGCCGTTGCCGCAGTGTTGCGATGCCGGTTCCAACCCGGGAAGTAGCACAAAATTGGTTGGCGCAACAAGCTATCGCTGAATATGAAATCGCCCTTGCGCAAGGCGGTTACGCGCCGCTTGCGGCGCTGGAAATCGCCAACGGAACAAATCCCGAGCAACGCAGAGAATTTTTGCGGGGCATCGTTGCGGCCAATCAAGACCCCATTTCTCTTGCGGAAACTGCCTGCGAATACCCGCTCTCGGATGTCATAAACTGGCTGCAAAAGTGGATTTGCGATTTGGTCTACTGCAAATTTACCGGTGAGGTCCGTTACCATTTGGATTTTACGGAAACGGTGCGCAATCTGTCCGCAAGCACAAACGCATTGCGCTTGATGCGTTATTACCGTGAGCTCCTGGCGGCGCAGCGCACGCTACACCATCCGTTAAATTCGCGGCTGGTAGTGGAGCAATTGGCTATATCCTATTGTAGATCAGTGTTTAATGCGTAGGGGGACTTATGAGCGATACACAAAAAGTACAAGCAGCGGAATCCAGGCCCGACATACTCTCCTTGAATATTAAAGAGAAATCCGCCTTGTATGCCGCGTATATGCCCGCATTGAAGGGCGGCGGCATTTTTATCCCAACCAACAAAAACTATCGCATTGGTGATGAGGTCTTCATGCTTTTGCATCTCTTGGGCGATCCCAATAAGTTGCCGGTTGCGGGACGGGTCGTATGGATCACACCCGCGGGAACACAAGGCAACAAAGTCCAAGGCGTAGGCGTGCAATTCAACAATGACGAAAGTGGCGCCGCGGCGCGTATGAAAATAGAAAGCTTGCTAGGCGGATATCTGCATTCCAGCCGGCCTACGCATACGATGTGAATCAATCCAGTCCTGCATTCAGGATGTTTATTGATTCGCACTGTCACATCAATTTTCCAGAACTCGCCGGTAGGGTCGGCGAAGTTATGGCAAAAATGCACGACAATCAGGTTAGTCACGCGTTGTGTGTGGCGGTCAATTTCCCGGAGTTTCCGCAGGTCCGGGCACTCGCCGAGCAATATTCCAATATCTATGCCTCAGTCGGTGTCCACCCCGATTATGAGCAGGAAGGGGAGGTCGAGGTTGAAGAGCTGTTAGCCCGGACAAATCACCCTAAAGTCATCGCCATTGGTGAAACGGGTCTGGATTATTACCGGCTGAAAGGGGACCTCGAATGGCAAAAACAGCGCTTCCGTAACCACATACGGGCTGCCAAGCAAGCGGGCAAGCCTCTCATTATCCATATGCGCGAGGCCGCCAACGATACGCTCCAAATCATGCAGGAAGAAGGAGCAGGCGAAATCGGCGGTGTCATGCATTGCTTTACCGGAACTTGGGAAACTGCCCAGGCTGCTATGGCTATGGGTTTCTATATTTCGTTTTCGGGAATCGTTACCTTTAAGAATGCTGCCAAGGTTCGGGAAGTGGCTGAGAAAGTGCCGCTTGAGCGCATGCTGATCGAAACCGATTCCCCATATTTGGCGCCGGTTCCATTTCGTGGCAAGATCAACGAACCTGCGTTTGTGCGGCATGTGGCGGAGGAAATTGCCCGGCTTCGCCATTTGTCAGTGGACGAGGTTGGCGCCGCGACCACAAAAAACTTTTTTCAGCTTTTCAGGCTCCACTAAATCTCACCCACATCTACCTGTTTGACCTATAGCGTCGCTGACTAATTTATTTCGGCAGTCCGAGGTCTGCCAAAGGTTTCCTGCTGAGGGGAGGCATGTTACGTGTAACAAATAATAAGCAATGTCGTCAACAAAGGGGGCTATATGGACTTACATAGCGCAGTGAAAGGCTGGCATGAAGAAAGCAGGCTTTTTTGGAGCCGTATACAGACCGCTTCAGCGATAGAGGTTGCGGTGCTTGCAGGCTGGTATCACATTTGGTTCAGCTACCACCGATTCTTATCTAAGGAGCTTCTGGGATTACTACTATTGCTTGTCGGGACCATACTGCTTGTCTTTATATGTTTGCTGATGAGGCAGGACTCTAAAGCAATGGACAAATATAATGGGGGCGCAGAGGGGGCAATAGCGGAACCCACAGCCATCTTCTGTCGCATAAAAGGGCGGCATTTAGGTTATTTCATGGTAATTTTGCTAATTGCTTGTAACGCGTTGTTGATTGCTTACAGTTTCTACAGCATGGGGCGGATGGTTGGTGGGTCTTACGATTTTAC
>DATIXX010000063.1 GCA_035518095.1 Burkholderiales bacterium
ACCCGCGCGAAGAAAACTTGCAATGTGGGAATTCGCGCTGCGCTCTCTGAATCGTGCAACGGATATTGTGCTTGGCTTTGGCACCATCCGATTCCGAGTAATGGGCAAAGCTAATTTCCTTTGCGCGCGATGGAGCAGCATGTCGCTTCCAATATTAAACGTTTTGATGTACATTCACACGGTTTCCCCAGGGTCGCGACTTTCGATTCGCTTACAAATCCCGATTTGCTCATATGGATACGTACTATAACCCCAAGCGTCTTGCGCAAATCGCATTCGTCATACTGGTGCTAATCGGCGGCTTGACGGTATTGCTGCCATTTCTCGCCACGATGTTCGGCGCGGCGGTGCTATGCATCACAACCTGGCCGGTTTACACACGTCTGCTACGCGCAGTCCGTGGCCGCAACGTTGTTGCCGCGTCAATAATGACCGTGCTGCTGATAGCAATCATCGTGTTACCAATGGTCTTCCTCGCCGATAACATCTCAAATGGCTTCGACGTACTCATGGAAAATCTCAAGAACCTGAAACAGCAAGGTATTGCGCCGCATCCACCGGAGTGGCTTATGTCCATCCCAGTCGTGGGCGAATATGCGGACAAAGCCTGGGGCCGAATTGCTCAGATGAGCCAAGACGAATTGAGGAATGTAATCCGCCAACTTCTAGGCCCCGCGCAGCGCGTTTTGGCAGGGATAGCGAGCCTAATCGGAGAGGGCGTACTGCAGTTGCTGCTATTGGTATTTATTGCCTTCTTTTTATACCGGGACGGGAACACTTTAGCAGCGCGGCTTCGGACAGCAGCGCAGCGCCTCGGCGGAGAATTCGGCGACAGGTTATTGAATTTATCTCACACCACCATCTACGCGGTTATGATGGGACTCGTCGGCAGCGCAGTTGCGCAGGCGGCCGTCGCGCTCGTTGGATTTCTGATCGCCGGCGTGCCGGGCGCGCTGCTGCTGACAGCGGCTACGTTTTTCCTTGCAATGATTCCGATGGGGCCGGTTTTCATTTGGGGCGGCGCCGCTTACTGGCTTAACTCTCAAGGCGAAACCAGCTGGGCAATCTTCATGGTGCTTTACGGTATATTCGTCATTAGCACCGTGGATAACTTCGTCAGGCCAATCTTAATCAGTAAGGGCGCGGGGCAGTCGTTGCTGCTTGTCGCCCTGGGTGTTGTAGGTGGCGCGATCGCGTTTGGCTTCATCGGCATCTTCCTCGGACCCGTATTGATTGCCCTGTGCCAGGTGCTGATACAAAGCTGGACAGAAGATCAGCCGGCTACTGCCACGCCGTGACCGATGATTGCGATGCTCATTCAACCGGAATGCGCTACCAAACGTGTGTCCTTCTGCTAAAAAATCGTGGCGAGCGAGAGCAATAGAGGCACTGGATCTAAAGGCCAATTGGCGGAGAGAGAGGGATTCGAACCCTCGATAGAACTTTAAAGGTCCTATACTCCCTTAGCAGGGGAGCGCCTTCGACCTCTCGGCCATCTCTCCGAACGAGTGCCAGAATACCGGCTTTGCCGGCATCCCGTCAAAAATCACGGCTCCTGTTCCAATTCGAAAGCTTTGTGCAGAACGCGCACCGCCAGCTCCATGTATTTTTCGTCAATCACCACCGAAATCTTGATTTCCGAAGTGGAGATCATCTGAATGTTGATGCCCTCTTCCGCCAGCGTGCGAAACATTTTGCTGGCGATTCCCGCGTGCGAGCGCATGCCGACGCCGACTGCGGAAACTTTTGCAATCCTGTCATCACCCATTACATCGCGCGCTCCAATATGCGGAGCCACCTGTTTTTTCAGGATGCTCATGGCCTTGGCCAGGTCATTTCGGTGCACGGTGAAGGAGAAATCCGTCATGCCGTCGTGTCCCACGTTTTGCACAATCATATCGACGTCTATATTCGCCTCGCCAATTGGATCCAGAATCTGGTAGGCGATCCCGGGGCGGTCCGGAACATCGAGTATCGTAATTTTGGCCTCGTCGCGGGCAAAAGCAATCCCTGAAATTGTCGCGTGTTCCATATTTTCTTTTTCCTCAAAAGTAATCAGCGTGCCTTCACCCGCTTCCTCGAAGCTGGAAAGCACGCGCAGTTTAACTTTGTATCTTCCGGCGAATCCCACCGAGCGGATTTGCAGCACCTTGGAACCAAGGCTCGCCATCTCCAGCATTTCCTCAAAGGTAATGGTCTTCAGGCGCCGTGCTTCCGGAACGATGCGCGGATCGGTGGTGTAAACGCCGTCCACATCAGTATAAATCTGGCATTCCTCTGCCTTTAGCGCCGCCGCCAGTGCCACGCCGGTGGTATCCGAGCCGCCTCGACCCAATGTCGTAATATTGCCTAGTTCGTCTACACCCTGGAAGCCCGCCACCACTGCTACGTTCCCGGCCCGCAAATCTTCGCGGATATTCGTTTCGTCGATATTCAGAATGCGCGCTTTGGTGTGGGTGTTGTCTGTCAGAATTTTAACCTGGGCGCCGGTGTAGCTGCGCGCCTTCACGCCGATTTCCAGCAACGCCATTGACAAAAGCGCGACGGAGACTTGTTCCCCCGTTGACACCATGACATCGAGTTCACGGGGGTCAGGCTGCACTTGAATTTGTTTTGCGAGATTGATAAGTCGGTCGGTCTCGCCGCTCATGGCAGATACCACAACGACAAGGTGATGGCCTTGCGCCTTGAAGCGTGCTACACGCTGCGCAACGCTTTTGATGCGCTCGATGCTCCCTACCGAAGTTCCGCCGTATTTCTGTACGATCAGCGCCATGCTGCTTTAAGAGCAAATTTCAAAGGGCGGCATTTTAGCGTATTCCGACGCGAAAAACGAGAACCGCGACCACCTGAAAAGCGTTGTACTTGGTAAAGCCGGGCGTGCGCCAAGCCGAATTCACTCGCTTACTCTGACCGGCAAACCCGACAAGCCTATGGCGTGCGCAAAATCATCCAGCCATTCTTTTGGCAGTGCTGAAAGACGCGGCGCCTGTGGCTGCATTGATGGACGCGCCAACCCATAAAGCAGCACTCCCTCAACGGCCACCTTATTGCGTCTCAGCTCGCTCACGAACTTGAGGTAGGCGGACCGCTCCGCTGCCGAGGGTGGTTTTCCGTCGAGCGCAAAGACGCAGGTCTGCAGCCATGTCGGGCACAGCGAAGCGCTGATGCGCAAGTCTTGCAGTGTCTTTTCCGGCGTTCTTTGAATGCCGTTTATCCGGTGCATGCCTGCGGCAGTCGCGGAATCCAGCTTGAACCATACTTCGCCGTTGGTATTTTTCATTTTTAACAACCCTTTTTCTACAGTTGCGCGATGCATCAGGCTGCCATTGGTGATGAGCACCAGCTTGATCTTGTTTTTCAAACCGCAATCCTCAATCACCTTGGCGGTTAAATCCACGACCTCGGCAAATTGCATCGAACTGGTGGGCTCGCCATTGCCTGAGATTGCGATGTCGTTAAGACGGCGGGCGTCAGGCGGCACTTTGCTCTCCATGAAATCCCCCGCCAACAACTCGTGCAGAAAACGCCGCAGTTCGCTTTCGAGCTTTTGCAGATCAATTGATGGCGCAGATCCACGTTTAAGATCGGGGACCTGGCAATAAATACAGCGCCAATTGCAGGCGTTATTCGGATTGAGATTGATGCCGACTGAAACGCCGCCTGCCCGCCTAGAGACGACCGGATAGACATAAGTCAACCCTGCAGCTTCACGGCTGTGATCGGAAATACTGAGTCTTTCTGTTGCTTGCATGATTATCGGCACCGCGATGGAACGCATTGTGAGAATGTTATAATCCATAGGTATTATGAGCAAATCCACAAGAATATGCTAATCACCCGCCGGCTGGAATTTGATGCCGGGCACCGCATTCCCGACCATAACAGCCAGTGCCGTCATCTGCACGGCCACCGTTACGCAATTGAAATCACGCTCTCAGGCAACATTATCGAAAAAAAAGGCGCGCCGGAAAACGGCATGGTGATGGATTTTGCGCAGGTCGGAGAAATCGCCAGAAAACATTTGGTTGACGCCTGGGATCATGCTTTTCTCGTCTATAGCGGAGACACCGCTGTGGTCAATTTCCTGAATTCGCTGCCGGGGCATAAAACTGTGTTGCTCAAAGCTACGCCCACCGCTGAAAATATGGCGGTCGAAGCTTTCAGGATTCTTTCGCGGGTCTACCGGGACACATACGGCAATCGCCTCCACCTCAAGCGCATCCGCCTTTACGAAACGCCGAACTGCTGGGCAGATGCGGCAGGGGAAGATATGAAATGAAAATTTTGGTGCTTGGCGCGGGGGCGGTCGGCGGCTATTTCGGCGGCCGGCTCGCTGAAAAAGGCGCAGACGTAGTATTTCTTGTCCGTCCGCGTCGTGCCGCGCAACTCAAGGAACACGGCTTGGTGGTGCGCAGTCCTTACGGCGACATCAAGCAAAGCGTCGCCTGGGTGCTGCCGGAACAGCTGAGCCAGGATTATGCTTTCATTCTTCTTGCGTGCAAGGCTTATGACCTTGACAGCGCCATAGGGGCGATTGCTCCAGCGGTTGCCAAAGGCACTGCGATTCTGCCCTTACTCAATGGCGTCGCGCACATGGAAGCGCTAAGCAGAAAATTTGGTGCGGCGCGGGTGCTGGGCGGCAGCTGCCAAATTGCCGCAGCGCTTACGGAGAACGGCGAGATTCAGCACCTTTATCCGGTGCACAAAATCATTTTCGGCGAGCGCTCCGGTGAAAAAAGTGCGCGTTGCAAAGCGCTTGAAGCCGAATTTGCAAAGACTTCGGTGTCCTATTTGCTGAGCCAAACTATAGATCTCGATATGTGGGAAAAATTTGTGTTTCTGGCGGCGCTTGCCGGCACCACCTGCCTGTTGCGCGCTCCCGTCGGCGCCATCATGCAAACCAACGAAGGCGAAGCAATCATTCTGGAAATGCTGGACGAATGTAAAAGCGTTGCGTCGGCGGCAGGTCACGCGCCGCGGGAGCAGCACATGGCTTGGTCACGAAAAGTGCTGACCGAGCGCGGCTCGGTCATGGCAGCTTCAATGCTGCGCGATATCGAAAAAAACGGTAAGACCGAAGGCGAGCACATTATCGGTGACATGTTGCGTAAGGCCCGCGAGCGCAAACTGCAAACTCCATTGCTGCGCCTGGCGTACTGCCACTTGCAAGCCTACGAGGCAAGA
>DATIXX010000064.1 GCA_035518095.1 Burkholderiales bacterium
CCTTAGGAACTGCGCTCTTCCGCCAGCGTCTTAGCGAGCAGCTTTGCAAGCGCGTACACCGCATCGATGTGCGGCGTCGGCGTGTGAGTAAGACGGCCGAGTTCCACCACCGAGCCCACTAATGCTTCAATTTCCGGCTCACGTCCGGTTTCGAAATCCTGCAGCATGGAGGTCTTATGCTTCCCAACCTTTTCCGCGCCAGCGATGCGCCGCTCCAGTGGGACACGAAACGTGATTCCGAGCTTGTTGGCGATCGTTTGTGCCTCGGTCATCATTGCTGCCGCCAGCTCTCGAGTTAAAGGATATTGGCAAATGTCAACCAGAGTCGAATGCGTCAGCGCGCTTATTGGATTGAATGTCAAATTCCCCCAAAGCTTGAGCCAAATTTCGGCGCGGATGTTGTCCAATACCGGCGCTTTGAGCCCTGCCTTTATGAAGCATTCCGAAACCCGCGTGACACGGTCGCTGGTGGAACTGTCCAGCTCGCCCACCGGGAAGCGATCCCCTTCAATATGCCTAACGACTCCCGGGGCGGCTAGAGTGCACGCCGGATAGACAACGCAGCCGATGACCCGATGTGGGGGGATCTTCTCGCTTATCAGCCCGGTCGGGTCCACGCTTTCCAACCGGCGACCTTCCAGTTCCCCGCCGTGTTTGTAAAAATACCAGTAAGGAATACCGTTTTGCATGGTAACGACCACGGTATCCGGACCGAACAGCTTAGGCACATCATTGGCGACAGCGTCCACCTGGTGTGCCTTGACGGCAAGAATTACAGCGTCTTGGGGACCGGCTTCCTCGTAGTTGTTTGTGGCTTTGACGTTGTTTGCCGGCTGTTCCGTACCGTCGCTCATAATAAGCTTCATGCCGTTCTTGCGAATCGCGTCCAGATTCGCGCCCCGCACGATAAAGGTAACATCGTCGCCGGCCAATGCCAGTTTCACGCCCACGTATCCACCGATAGCGCCTGCGCCAATAATCGCAGTCTTCATCCAGAGACTCCCTGAAAACAACTACTCGAAGATGTTGATCAGCTTGCCGATGCCGGCAATTTCGATCTCGATGGTGCTGCCGGGCTTCATTGAGCCGGCGCCTATCGATGTGCCGCAGGATATTATGTCGCCGGGAAACAGGGTCATGTCCCGGGATATCAGGCTGACCAATTGCGCCACGGAAAAGATCATATCGCTGATAGGATAATTCTGTCTCTCCTGCCCGTCCAGAATGCTCTTCACGACTAATGTCTCGGGATTCAAGCCAGTTGCGACCACCGGCCCCATGGGGCAGAAGGTATCGAATCCCTTGGCGCGGACCCACTGCGGGAAAACGGGATTGCGGTTGACGATGTCGAATATCCCCACATCGTTGACGCAAGTGTAGCCGAATACACAGCGCGTCGCATCGGATTCTGCCACATCCTTGCAGGTCTTGCCGATGACGATGCCCAGTTCCCCTTCGAATCCTACTTTGCCATCGCTTGATATCGGCTTGCGGATAGATTCAAGCGGATTCAGATATGAATTCGGCGCCTTGATAAAATAGTGCGGCTCTGCCGGGATTGCCAACTTAAGCTTCTCCGCCGCGGCTCGGAAGTTGTTCCATAGGGCGATAACTTTGCTTGGCCGCGTCGGACTGAGCAGTCGTGCATCACGCATGGATACAAATGCGCCGGTGGGAATCGGAGTGTCAAACAGGTCGCCTGTATGCACGCGTATTTCGCCGTTCTCTTGCAGCAATCCGAAATGTTCAACGTCCTGCTTATCCTTGAACCTTGCCCAAAGGGCCACAGTGTTCCTCCCGAGCATCAATGCGTGTCGAAAATATTACAAAATACCGCCAAAATGTTAATAATTATTTTGTACGCAAAAATAATACCTGAAACTTGAATGATGCGAATTGCAGCCGCGCGCCATAGGTGACAGTTCAAGTCGCCTGTTGTAAATGACATTAGTTACCGTACGGTGCCTTGAATCCTAGAGGGCGATGATATCGCCATTGGTTTTCAGCAATTCGATTTCCGCATCGCTGTATTCGTACTCGCGCAGCACCTCGCGCGTGTGCTCACCAAGTCGTGGCGCGCCCTGCCAAACTCCGCTCGGCGTCGCTGAGAACTTAACGGGCGTGCCAAGCGTTTTCATGCGGCCTAGGCCGCTATGCTCTACTTCTACCACCATCTGCCGCGCCAATACCTGCGGGTCTGCAAGCACCTCCCCAATGGACAGCACGGGCCCGGCGGGCACACCTGCAGCCTCGAGACGTGAAAGCCAGTCTGACGTTCTGCGGGTGCGGAAGCACTTCGTTAGAATATCGATTAGCACCTGGAGATTTTTCATGCGCGCTGCATTATCGGCAAAACGTGAATCTTTTCCGAGCTCCGGCATTTCGATGACTTCCACCAACCGCTCCCAGTTCGCCTGATTCGCGGCACCAATGTTGATCCAGCCGTCTTGTGTTTGAACAGCCTGATAAGGTGCGCTCAACGGGTGCGCTGAACCGATAGCCGCAGGTGACTTTCCCGTTGCCAGGAAGATGGCCGATTGCCAAAAAGTGGTCGCGACGCCGGCCTCAAGCAGCGACGTATCCACCCGCTGGCCTTCACCGGTTTTAAGGCGATGGACATACGCCGCAAGGACACCCATTGCAGCAAGGATTCCAGCAGCGATGTCGGTTATGGGCGGACCGGCCTTTACCGGCTTCCGACCGGCGCCTTCGCCGGTGATGCTCATGATGCCTGATTGACCTTGCGCGATGAGGTCGAAGCCGGCGCGATTCGCATACGGACCCGTGCGCCCAAAACCAGTGAGCTGGCAGTAAATGAGCGCGGGGTACTTTTTGTGTAATACCTCGTATCCCAGACCTAATCGCTCCATCGTGCCGAGACGGTAGTTTTCAATGATTACATCAGCCGTGGCAAGCATTTTCTCAAGCACGGCCCTGCCCGCGGCGTTTTTAAGATTGATCGAGGCGCCGCGTTTGTTGCGGTTTAGAATCATGAAAGCGGCCGACTCGCCGTCCATTGCGGGCGGCACCATGCGACGGGTATCGTCGCCGCCGGGCGCTTTCTCAACCTTGATCACATCGGCGCCCATATCGGCGAGCATCATCCCGCACACCGGCCCCGCCATGATGTGCGCAAGCTCAATGACTTTGAGGCCTGCAAGCGGTCCCGAGCTCGTCATGGTTAACGCCCCTTAAATTCTGGCTTCGTCTTGGCCAGAAACGACTGATAGCCGGTTTGAAAATCGTCGGTGTCGTAGCAGGCATAACCTTCATCGAGCTCGATGTCTGTCAACGGCGCCGGATTAGCTAAGCGGCGCATGAATTGTTTGTGCCAGCGCGCCACCAAGGGCGCTCCATCTGCGATACGCCGCGCAGTTGCGTAGGCTTCCTTCTCGACCTCGCCGTCCGGCGCCACACGCGTGACGAGACCTTTGCGCAACGCCTCTTCGGCGCCCATGACACGGCCTTCCAGCAGGATTTCCAGCGCTACCGCCTTGCCCACGAGGGAAAGCAGTGCCTGCATCTCGCGCAGGCCAAGCGCCAAGCCAAGACGGTTGATGGGAATCCCGAATCGACTCGAGGCACCGCAGATGCGCAAATCGCAGAGAGAAGCAATTTCGAGTCCGCCGCCGACGCATATGCCTTTGATGAGTGCCACCATCGGATGGCGGCATTCGGAAAGTGCGGCCAGCGCTTCGTGGTGCACCTCGCCATAGTTTTTGGCCTGCGCGGAATTGGCTCGCGTGTTGGCGAATTCGGAGATGTCATTACCGGGCGCGAAAGATTTCTCGCCCGCGCCGCGCAGCACCAGGCAGCGCAAGTTATCGTCAGCAGAGAGTTCGCGCAGCACCTCGCCGAGGCGTTTCCACATTTGCTTAGTGAGTGCATTGAGCTTTTGCGGACGGTTCAGCACCACCGTGGCGATATCCTCGTTGCGTTCGACAAGTATGACTTCGGCCGACATGGCTGACTCCTGTTTCAAGTTTCAGTGATAAAAGAATTCGACGAGCCCCATCGGTACTATCGGGACGTAGGTGACAAGCAGCAGCACCAGAAGCAACACCGCGATGAAGTAAACGTTGACCCGGGTCACTTCCCAGATATTTGCCTTTGCGATCGAACATGCGGTCATGAGCACGCTCGCAACCGGCGGGGTCTGCTGGCCGATCGCGAGGTTGAGAGTTACAATCAGACCAAAATGAATTGGATCGATCCCGACCGCGTGTACCAGGGGCATCACAACCGGCACGACCAGAACAATGGCAGCGGCGGAGTGCAGGAAAAATCCGATGATCAGAAAGAACACGTTAAGCAGCGCCAATACGGCGTAGCGATTCTCGGTCCAGCCGCTGATTTCGCGGGCAAGATGTTGCGGCAACTGCGCCTCGGTAAGATAAGTCCCCAACAGCGCCGAGGACGCGACCAGAAGCATGACCACGGCGGTCTGAATGCCGCCGTCAATTACCGCTTTCTTGAGATGGCCCCAGTCCAGCTCGCGGTAAATAAAACCGACTCCGATCGCCGCGACCACTGCCAATCCCGCGCCCTCGGTCGCGGTAACCACGCCGCCAAAGATGCCCCCAAGGATTATGACCGGCAGCAGGAAAGCGAACGCGGCATCCTTGAAGGTGACCCACAAGCGCTTGAGCTGAAACTGCTCTTCGACTGGGTAATTGCGGCGCCGTGCAAACCAGTAACACAGCGCCATCAGGGCTAGGCCGCCCAGGATGCCGGGGACGATGCCCGCGACGAATAGCTTGACGACCGAAGAATCCGACATCGCGCCATACAAGATCATCGGAATTGACGGCGGGATGATTATGGCCAGCGACGCAGCCGAGGAGTTGATCGCGGCGGCAAACGGTTTCGGATAACCTTTTTTCTTCATCGCAGGGATCAGGATTGAGCCAATGGCCGCAACGCCGGCCACGGCCGAACCGGAAATCTCTGCAAAGAACATGGACGCGCCGACCACCACCATCGCCAGGCCGCCGCGAATGAATCCCAGCAGCGCCGAGGCGAACGCGATGAGGCGGCGCGAGATACCGGACGAATTCATGATCGCGCCGGCCAGGATGAACAGCGGTATCGCCAGCAGAGGAAAACTGGTCGCGCCGTTGAACATCACGAGCGGAAGGTCCGGTAGCCTGCCGACGCCGCCGCTCGCGAGCATCGCAACGACGGTAACGATTGCAAGCGCAATGGCGATCGGAACGTTAATCAAGATAAGCGCGAGCAGACCGAGGAAAATAAACAGGATGTCCATTACGGGTCGCCGGTGGTTGTGACGGCCGGCTCGCCGGCGCGGGCCTCAGCAAGCCGCTGGGGAAAGTGAAGCGCTTCGGCGATGATGAACAGCAGCGAAGCGACGGGAATTACTGACTGCGTGTAGCTCACCGGAACGGTTGGCAGGCTCACCAGCGTGTCCGTTGCGAGCACCCTGAGCACACTCAGGCCGGTCCACCCAAGAGCAATCATAAACGCGAACACGAAAAACTCACCTACG
>DATIXX010000065.1 GCA_035518095.1 Burkholderiales bacterium
TCCTCGCCGCCAAAGCCCAGCGAACCTTCAAGCAGGCCCGGCACAAACCACTTGAATCCCACTGGCACCTCGACCAGCGCGCGCTTGATTTTGGCGGCCACACGGTCGATAACACTGCTGCTCACCACGGTTTTGCCGATGGCTGCGTCTGCGCGCCAGCCTGGGCGATGGGTAAAAAGGTAAAAGATCGCCGCAGCCAGAAAATGATTGGGATTCATCAGGCCGGCGCTGCGTGTGACAATGCCGTGCCGGTCACTATCGGTATCGTTGCCAAAAGCGATGTCGAAGCGGTCTTTGAGCGCGATCAGCTTCGCCATAGCATAGGGCGACGAACAATCCATGCGGATCTTGCCATCCCAATCCAAAGACATGAAGCGAAAAGTCGGATCGACTGTTTTGTTCACCAATTCCACCTCAATATCGTAGCGTTCGGCAATTGGCTGCCAGTACGCTACGTTCGCTCCACCCAGCGGATCAGCGCCAATCTTGAGCTTAGCGTTTCGGATGATTTCCATGTCCACAACTGAATCCAGATCGCGCACGTAAGAATCGACAAAATCATAAGTTCGAGTTGTGGCGGCATGGCTGGCTTTTTCATACGCGATTCTTAGCACGCCCTTGAGACGGTTCGTGAGGTACAGGTTTGCTTTATCTTCGATCCAGCGAGTTACATCGGTATCCGCGGGTCCGCCGTGCGGCGGGTTGTATTTGAAGCCGCCGTCATCCGGCGGATTATGCGACGGTGTAATTACAATGCCATCCGCCAAGCCCGCGGTGCGGCCGCGGTTATATATAAGGATGGCATGAGACACCACAGGGGTAGGCGTAAAACCATTAGCACAATCGATCATGGCGTCAACCCCGTTTGCTGCGAGCACCTCCAACGCTGTTTTAAAGGCTGGCTCCGACAGCGCGTGCGTGTCTTTTCCGATATAAAGAGGGCCGGTGGTGCCCTGACTGTTGCGGTAGTCGCAAATTGCCTGGGTGATCGCCAACACATGCACCTCATTGAATGTGCCACGAAGCGACGAGCCCCGGTGACCACTGGTGCCAAAACTTACCTGTTGCGCGCTATCGCCAATGTCAGGCTTGCGCGCGTAGTATTCTTTTCGCAGCTTATTAACATCGACCAGCAGCTCCTTGGGAGCAGGCTTACCGGCAAGAGGATGGATAGCCATTGGATTACCTCGGCTGTAAATTCCTTTCGCTAGCCGCCTCAAGTGGCAGCACGAGAAAAACCATAGAGCGCGGCTGCACCGCATAGGTCGCCTGTTCCACGAAAGGCGCTTTTTCCCAGGGATGGAAGTCATCGGGTGATGCGAGCGCAGTGTCGACACAGCGCCGCCAGCGCTGATGATTTTCCGCAGGAGCGGGCGGCAACTCGAAAGTCAACGGTTCCCAATAAGCATTGAGCATCCCGTGGAAGAGAAAACGCGCGCGCAGGCTGCGGAACGTGAAGGCCAGGGCATGCGAATTTTCGCCCCAATCCGGGCGGTTAAGCTCCACCCCGTGCCACTCGATTTTTGCGCGCTCCAAAAGTTGATTGAGGCTTTGCTTGCCTTGTTCCGCAACCAAATCGCGGCGCTGGCGAAACGCGTTAAGCAACTTGACAAACCGGTGAATGTCGGCATGCCGCTCCAATAGACTCCAGTCAAACCAGCTGATATCGCTGTCCTGGCAATACGCATTGTTATTGCCCCGCTGGCTGCGGCGCACCTCATCGCCCATGAGCAGCATCGGAGTTCCAGCCGCCAGCATTTCCAGCGCGAAAAAGTTCTTAACCTGGCGGTTGCGCAGCGCTTCAATCGCAACATCGTCAGTCGGTCCTTCCGTCCCGCAATTCCAGCTCATATTGTCGTCTGAACCGTCGCGATTATTTTCACCGTTGGCTTCGTTGTGTTTATGGTTGTAAGAGACCAGGTCATTGAGGGTAAAACCGTCGTGACAGGTCACAAAATTGATGCTGTGCTCGGCCTCACGTTCCTTGTGACCGTAAATATCCGGACTCCCAAGGAGCCGGGCGGCCAAGTTGGATACTGTGCCGTTGTCCCCCTTCAAAAAACGCCGCACGTCGTCGCGAAATCGTCCGTTCCACTCGTGCCAGGCGTCGCCAACGAAGCTACCCACCTGATAGAGTCCCGCTGCATCCCACGCTTCTGCAATCAACTTGGTGCCGGACAATAAAGGATCGGATTCGATATCCCAGAGGACGGGAGGGTTCGGCAACGGATGGCCCGCCTCGTCGCGCGAGAGGATCGATGCGAGGTCAAAACGGAAGCCGTCAACGTGCATCTGCGTCACCCAGTAGCGCAAGCTATCCTGTATCAGCCGGCGCACAATCGGCTGGTTCGCGTTCAGCGTGTTGCCACATCCGGTATAGTCAGCGTAACGCGATTTATCTTTTTCCAGGATGTAGAAGAAATCATCGGCCAGGCCGCGATAGCAAAGCGTCGGCCCGTTCTGGCCGCCTTCCGCGGTGTGGTTGTAGACCACATCGAGAATGACCTCGATCCCGGCACGGTGGAATGCCTTTATCATGTCGCGAAATTCATCAAGGACGCGGAGCGGTTCCTTGCGCGAACTGTACGCATGATGCGGGGCGAAAAATGAGACCGGCTGATATCCCCAATAGTTCACCCGACCTTCTGGCGCATCCTGCGGATCGAACTGAAAAACCGGCAATAGCTCAACCGCGGTGATACCCAGATCTTCAAGGTAGGGAATCTTTTCGATTAGCCCGGCGTACGTCCCACGCTTCGCGGTTCCGATGCCTGAGCTCGGATGCCGGGTAAAACCTCCGACGTGCATTTCATAGATCACGGTCTCCGCGAATGGCCGCTTGAGCGGAAGATCGCCTTCCCAGTCATAAGTGCGGGGATCGGCCACGACGCTTTTCATCGCAGTCGCTGCGTTGCCGCCCGGCTGGCGTGCTGCCTTGCGGTCGTAAGCATCGGGAACCGCGACGGCAAGACCGTAAGGGTCCAGAAGAATCTTCTCGCCATCGAACCGCAAGCCGCGTTCCGGCCGGAACAGCCCATGGACACGGTAGCCATAAATCTGGCCCGGTTTAAGATCCGGCACAAAGATATGCCAGTAATGGTAAGTGCGGTTTCGGCTTGAATCGAGCGCGATGACAGTGGACGGCTTTGCGGCGTTTAGGTCATCGAATAACAGCAGCTCAACAAGGGTGGCATTTCTTGAAAATACGCTGAAGTTGACGCCGCCGCTACAAACAGTCGCGCCGAGAGGAGCGCTCGAACTTTTTTTGGCAACGTCGATTTTCATTTTTATTGCCCACCTAGTGCTACTGGATTTAGCTTAGAAGGATGTCGACGATGCCCTCGCACCCGAAATCCAATTCATTACCTGCCAACATTAGCGCCGCGCCTTATAATTCCACCTTTACCGGCTGCACATTCCAGATCTCATCGCAATATTCCCTTATGGCACGGTCGGACGAAAACTTGCCGCTGCGCGCGGTGTTGAAGATCGACATGCGCGTCCAGTTTTCGACGTCCAGCCATGCTGAACTAACCTGTTCCTGGCAGGCGACGTACGCTGCGTAGTCGGCAAGTACCAGAAATGGGTCGGACTGGGTCAGATTCTCTACCAGCGGGCGGAATACCTCGATATCGCCGCGCGAGAAGCGGCCGTTCCCAATGAGTTCCAGTACCGCGCGCAGTTCAGCGTTGCCTTGAACGTGGCCGGCGGGCCTGTACCCTTCGCGCTTGACGCGCTCGACTTCGTCAGCCGCGAGCCCGAACAGAAAGAAATTTTCCTCACCCGCTTCTTCGCGTATCTCGACATTGGCACCATCGAGCGTGCCGATGGTGAGCGCTCCGTTGAGCATGAACTTCATGTTGCCGGTGCCTGAGGCCTCCTTGCCGGCAGTCGATATCTGCTCGGATAAATCGGCTGCCGGATAAATAATTTGTGCGCTTTGAACGTTGAAATTGGGAACGAAGGCGACTTTCATTCGCGTATTCACATCCGGGTCTGCGTTGACCGTCTCGGCAACGGCATTGATAAGCTTGATGATGCGCTTGGCCATGAAATAGCCGGGCGCTGCCTTACCGCCGAAGATGAAAGCGCGCGGCGGAACCGCGAGCGCAGGATTTTCCTTGAGCCGGCGATAGAGAGTGATAATGTGCAGCACGTTCAGATGTTGGCGCTTATATTCGTGGATACGCTTGACCTGGATGTCGAACAACCAGTGGGGTTCAAGCTCAATTCCGGTATGTGCATGGATATAGGCGGCGAGCCGTTGCTTATTGGCTTGTTTGATTGCGCGCCATTCGCGCTGGAACGCTGCGTCATCGGCAAAGGATTCCAGCTTGCGCAGTATTCCCATGTCCATTAGCCACTTACCGCCGAGTGTGCTGTTGAGCAGCTCGCGCAGCCGTGGGTTGGCGAGCGCAAGAAAGCGGCGCGGCGTAACGCCGTTGGTCTTGTTGCTGAAGCGTTCCGGCCACATTTCGTAGAAATCCTTCAGCACGCTGGCTTTGAGCAGATCGGAGTGCAGCGCGGCAACTCCGTTGATGGCATGGCTTCCCACGGTGGCCAGATGTGCCATGCGCACTCGTTTGTCGCCCTCCTCGGCGATCAGCGACATCCTCGCCACGCGTGATTCGTCACCCGGGAAACGCGCGCGCACCTCATCCAGAAAGCGGCGGTTGATCTCGTAAGTAATCTCGAGATGTCGCGGCAGGAACTCGCGGAACATTTCCAGCGGCCAGGTCTCCAGCGCCTCGGGCAGCAGCGTGTGGTTGGTGTAGCCAAAGGTCTCCACGGTAATAGCCCAAGCCGTGTCCCAATCGAGGCGCCGTTCGTCCACCAGGAGACGCATCAGTTCGGCCACACTTATCGACGGATGTGTGTCGTTTAGTTGCACTGCAAAGGTTTGCGCGAAGTACTGCACCGGCACGCCGGCTAAATCGAGTATATGCAGCAAATCTTGCAGGGAACAGGAAACAAAGAAATACTGCTGACCCAGCCGCAGCCGCTTGCCGATCTCGGGCTCATCGTTTGGATAAAGTACTTTGGTTACGGTCTCGGACGAAAGTTTCTCCGCCACTGCTTGATAATAATCTCCAACATTAAAAGCCTGGAAATCGAATGACTCGACTGCCTCAGCACTCCAAAGCCGCAAGGTATTGCAGGTGTTGACGCCGTAGCCTTGAATCGGGGTATCGTAGGCAGTGCCTTTAACTACCCTGTCGGGCACCCAGCGCACGCGATTACGGCCTTCTTCATCGCGGTAATGTTCAGTATGGCCGCCCCAGTTAACGTAATGAACAACTCCGGGCTTTGCGATCTCCCAGGGATTGCCGTAGCGCAACCATTTGTCGGTGGCTTCGGTCTGCCAGCCGTCACGGATCTCCTGATTAAAGATGCCAAATTCATAGCGGATCCCGTAGCCGATCGCCGGGCGCTGCAAGGTTGCAAGCGAATCGAGATAACACGCGGCGAGCCTTCCCAAGCCGCCATTGCCCAATCCGGGTTCTTCCTCGCACCCCAAGATAACATCGAGGTCCTGGCCGAGTTCGGCCAACGCGGTACGCGCCTCTTGTTCAATGCCGAGGTTCAACAGGTTGTTGCCCAAATGCGGTCCCATGAGAAATTCCGCCGAGAGATAAACTGCAACCTTTCGTCGGATTTCGAAAACAGTCTGCGTAGAGCTGATCCAGCGGCGCTGCATGCGGTCACGCACGGCAAGCGCGAGCGCGCGGTAATAGTCGTGTGGGCTCCAGACCGCAGCCACGCCCCCGACTGAATATTGCAGGTGATCGATCACAGCCTGTTTCAGCGCAGCGGCCTGCATGCCGGTGCGTACATCCACGCCCGCCCGAGTCGTGGCAGTCTTGGGCGCCGGTTTTCTCCTGCGTTTTATTGGGACCTTTGAGTCCATTGTCGCCTCTGGTATTTATTTGACATCGCAGTGTGCGCGCCTCGTCTGATCTGGGGAATGCTCAGGCACCGCTGAACCGCATTCAGACGCCACCCCGCGTTGCTGATTTCGTTGTAGCCAGCAGATGTACGCGAATTTAAAAAGTTGAAGGCTTTCGAGATTGCCCTCGACCCCGCCCGCAGAAATGGTCTCTGAAATTGCAACGATTTTTAGAATAAAACTACCCTGATTCGACGCAGGCTGCATTGACCTAGATCAATCACAATATCCTTCTAAAAGCGCCACGGCATGAATTGCTTTAGATCATTTAAGTTTCTCACCGATTGCAGCCGGGGTAAACAAGAGGCGCTTTCAAAACTAAAGTGAATCGCAGCTTACAAAAACGCGTCTCGCTGACGCGCGTCATTTCCCGGCTGCTGCTCCGGGCTCAAGCGCCTCCCGCACCCACGCCACGAGCAAGGTGTAGCCCACGGCGAGCACCACCGGACCGACAAAAATGCCGACAAGGCCAAACGCAATCAGACCGCCGATTACACCGGCAAAGACAAGCAGCAGCGGCAGATCAGCGCCCATTTTGATGAGAAGCGGCCGCAAAACGTGGTCGAGCCCGCTGACTATAATCGTCCAGACTAGGAGCGCAGTCGCCCAGCCGCCGTCGCCTTTCCAGTAAAGCCACGCTATCGCGCACACCAGTACCGGCACCGCCCCGATCTGCGCCAACGCGAGAATGAACATGATCGCCGTGAGAATTGCCGCGAACGGCACGCCTACAGCAAGGAGTCCGATGCCTCCGAGTCCGGCCTGAACGATTGATGCCACGACAACACCAAGCGCAACACCGCGAATTGCCTGCGCAGCGAGCCGCATGGCGAGTTCGCCACGCGCTCCCGCGAGCCGCTGGCCGAATTGGCACACACCGGCAGCGGCCACTTCGCCGCGCGCATAGAGAATTCCGGCGATGATCACTGTGAGCAGGAACTGGCCGGTCATCACTCCGAAACTTCCGACCTCTTTTACAAACCAGTGAGCCAGGATTCGCGCATATGGCGCGACTTTATGCGCGAGTTCCTCCGGCGCCGATGCAGCGAGGTCGTTCCATGCGCTTGCAATTCTTCCACCAAAAAAAGGTATTCTGTGCAACCAATCGGGTGGCAGCGGCATGCTTACTGTGGCGAGCGATTTTGTCCAGCCGGCAATGGTATCAGCATTGGCGGCGATGGCGCTAATTGCGAGCGCCAAAGGGATAAGAAAAATAAGCAGCAGCGCAATTGTCATCGCCAGGACCGCGAGCGAGCGGCGTTTCCACAGTCGTTCCTGTACGCGCAGCATGAGCGGCCAGGTCGCCACCACGATCATCGTCGCCCAGATGAGCGCAGGAAGAAACGGCCGCGTGATCCAGAATGAAGCGGCAATGAGCCCAACCATAAAAATTACCGCGAACGTCGCGCGGGCAAGGTCAACAGGAGTATTTGTCATGGTGATCCACTAAACACCGGGGGGTCGGAAGCAACTATTCTTGAAGCCAATATCTTAGTTATCTATATAATTTTTGGATCCAAACCGTTTTGAGATTCCACTCCAAAATTTGCGGCATTTCGGCCGCCAGGGCCAGCAGCACCGTCCGCTGACAAAATGCGACATCCGATCGTTGTTCTGACTAAAACCAAGCGGGTCGATCAATGCGATGGATTTCCAACGGCAAACGAGTCCTCTTCTATTCGCTTTGGAGTTCTACGTTGCAAGGCGTACTCCGCATACTGCTGAATGAGCTTCGCTACTACACCGGTCCAGCCCGTCTGGTGGCTTGCGCCGAGCCCAGCACCGGTCTCCCCGTGAAAGTATTCGTGAAAAAGAATCAGATCGCGCCAATGCGGATCGGTCTGGAATTTCTCGCGGCTTCCGTAAACCGGACGTCGGCCAGTTTCATCTTTAAGGAAGATCTTGATCAGCCGGAGCGAGAGTTCGCTTGTAACTTCCCAAAGCGTCACCTTGTTCCCGGATCCGCTGGGATACGAGACCTTGAAGTTGTCGCCGAGGAAGTAATCATGTTTTTGCAGCGCCTCAATGAGTAGGAAGTTCAAGGGAAACCATACTGGACCGCGCCAGTTTGAGTTGCCGCCGAAAAGTCCGGACGTGGACTCCGCAGGTTCATAGTCCAATACAAACTCATGGTCATCCAGGCGCAATATGAATGGATTCTGCGCATGGCGCTTGGATACCGAGCGCACACCGTACGGGCTAAGCAGCTCGTCCTCGCGCAGCACGTGATCGAGGATGCGCTCCAGCTTGTGCGAATCAACTAATGCCAATCGTCTCCTCTTCTCAATCCCGTGGTGGCTTATATCCGTTAGGCCGCGCAGCAATTCCGGCCGGTATTTGGCGAACCACTTGACGCGCGCACCGATACCGCGAAAAACTTCCAGTATTTCAGCATCGCCGATGGCGATTGCAAACACTGGAATCAAACCGGCAATCGTGTGTGCTTTGATCGGTATACAACGGCCATCCGGAAGCTTGAGCACGTCGAAATAATAACCTTCCTGCTCGTCCCACAAGCCGGTTTCCTGGCCGGCCATGCGATTGAGGGCTGCACCGATGTATACGAAATGCTCGTAGAACTTGGTCGCGATTTCCTCGTAAATGGCGTCCTCCTTGGCGAGTTCCAGCGCAATCCCAAGGAGGTTAAGGCAATACATCGCCATCCAGCTGGTACCATCTGCCTGCTCGAGATGTCCGCCAGAAGGCAATCCGGATGTGCGGTCGAATACGCCGATGTTGTCTAGGCCAAGGAATCCGCCTTCAAAAATGTTGTTTCCCTCGGAATCCTTGCGGTTGACCCACCAGGTGAAGTTCAGCAACAATTTATGAAATAATTGCTCCAGAAACACGCGGTCCCTGCGACCGTACATTTTTTCTTCGATCTGATAGATGCGAATTGCCGCCCATGCTTGCACCGGTGGATTGACATCGCCGAACGCCCATTCGTAAGCGGGTATCTGCCCATTGGGGTGCATATACCACTCGCGCGCGAGCAGCAGCAATTGATCCTTGGCGAAATCCGGATCGATCAACGCGTATGCGACGCAATGGAATGCCATGTCCCATGCGGCGAACCACGGATATTCCCATTTGTCCGGCATCGAAAGCACGTCACCGGTGGCAAGGTGCCACCACTCGTGGTTGCGTCCTTGCTTGCGCTGCTCGGGCGGCACAGGTCCCGCGGGATCCCCCTCAAGCCATTGATGCACGAAGTACCGGTAGTACTGCTTGTTCCAGAGCATGCCTGCGAAAGCCTGCCGCTGGATATTTCGCAAGTCCTCGGGTAGCGGAAACGGCGTCACTCGCTTGTAGAAAGCGTCCGCTTCGCTCTTGCGCATTTCAAATGTGGCATCGAATTCCTTGCCCAGCGGCGCGCGCAAATCGCCTATATTGGAGAGACGCAGTTTGATTACAGTAGCGCTGCCCGCGCCAAGCTCGCGAACATAATGCACTGCTGCTTTCGTCCCGAAGTTGGCGCTACTCACCGCATCGCGCCGGCCATTCACGATGAAATCATGTATGCCGTCCTTCACAAATTGAGTTGCATTCGCGACGCCGTGCAGGCGCGCCAGGTTCGATTCGTTCTCAGTAAACAACGCATCGCCTGAAAGTTCGCAATACAGCCAGTACGGCTCCATCTCGCGATGCGCGGCCTTAAGCACCAGCTCATGCACATCGGATCGGTAGATGTCGATACGCGGCTTAGAATTAGCGGGAAACCACGACCAGTCATTCATAAACCATAATGTCGGCAACAGGTGCAAAGTCGCGGTTTCCGGACCGCGATTCGCTGCGCTGATCCGGATCAAAATGTCGTCGGGCGCCTTCTTCGCATACTCGACAAACACGTCAAAGTAACGGTCATCGTCGAAAATCCCCGTGTCGAGCAGCTCGTATTCCGGATCATGCCTTCCGCGTTTCCGGTTTTCCTCGACGAGTTGCGCGTATGGGAATGCCCGCTGCGGATACTTGTAGAGGAATTTCATGTAGGCGTGGCTGGGCACGTTGTCGAGATAAAAGTAATACTCCTTGACGTCCTCGCCATGATTGCCTTGGTTACCCGTCAGGCCGAACATTCGCTCTTTAAGGAACGGATCGGCACCATTCCAAAGCGCGAGCGCAAAGCACAGCTGCTGCCTGTCATCTGAAATGCCGGCGATGCCGTCTTCGCCCCAGCGATACGCCTGCGAGCGGGCATGATCGTGGGGGAGGTATTCCCACGGAGTCCCCTCCGCGCTGTAGTCCTCTCGCACCGTGCCCCACTGGCGCTCGCTAACATAAGGGCCCCAACGGCGCCACGGCTCCTTGCCGGAGCGCGCAGCATCCAGTCGCTTTTCTTCTTCAGTCATATAGAATTTCCGCTTGCGTCATGCGCGCGGAATCGGGACAAACTAATTGTTGCCTGCGAGAGGCTGTGGAGCAAGCGTATCAGCTTTATAAACCCAGCCGCCGCCGGTCGCCTGGTAAATCCCAACTAGCGAAGTAAAAAGCTGTGCGCGTGTCGTCGCCAAGGTGAGCTCAGATGGAAACAGCTGCTGCTCGGCCTGCAGCACGGTCGAATAAGGCACATAGCCGACATCGTACTGCAACTTCGAAAGCCGCTCGTATTCGCGCAGCGCGTGGACCAGCTTTTCCTGTGCATCCACCTGTTCGCCTAACTTCTGGCGGGCAACCAGAGAACTTTCAACATCCGCAAACGCACTTTGGATCGCAAGCTCATAAGATTCCAATGCCGCTTTTTGCGCCGCGGTCGCCTGCGCGACCTGCCCGGAGATAGATCCACCGGTAAAGATCGGGCCAATGATGGAACCCCCGAAGCTCCACACCTTCGACGGACCTTTGAACAAGTTGCCCAAATCGTCGCTTGCCAGACCGAAGTTGCCGGTCAGAGAAATGGTCGGAAAGTACAACGCCTTTGCAGCGCCGATTTGTGCGTTCGCCGCAATCAGCTGTTGCTCGGCTTGCTGCAGGTCAGGCCTTTGCTCCAACAATTGCGAGGGCATTGAAGCAGGCACTTCAGGTAACGTTAATTCCAGGATTGATTTTCCGCGAGGTATCGGACCCGGATTGTTGCCAAGAAGCACCGATATCGCGTTTTCCCGTACCGCAATTTCCTGCTCGATGAGTGGAATCTGGGCTGCAGCAGTTTGATACTGCGACTCCGCCTGCGCGACATTCAACTGTGATACCTGACCATACTTGAATTGCAGTTGAAAGAGCTTGAGGGACTCAAGGTAGACGCCGGCAGTGCGTTTGGAAATTTCGAGCTGCTCGTCGAAGCCGCGCAGCTGGATATAGCTACTGGCAACTTGCGCGACAAGCGTCAAGACGACTCCGCGGCGCGCTGCATCAGTCGCGAGGAGATTTGCGCGCGCGGCCTCGGTCTGTCGGCGGATGCGGCCCCAAAGATCAAGCTCCCAGCTCGCAGTGGCAAGCGTTTCTAAATTTGAGAACGGATTGGGGACTCCAGAACTTGGCACGGCCGCGTTTGCGGTGCTGGAAGCCGACGCAAACGCGCTATTTTCCGATAAGCGCTGCCTGCTTGCATCGGCCTGATACCCAATCTGTGGAAACAGCGGCGAGCGTGTGGTCGTAAGGACACCGGCCGCTTGCTCTACGTTGGCCACTGCAATCTTCACGTTCCTGTTGTTGGCAAGCGCATCTTCTATGAGTTGATCCAGTACCGGATCGTTAAATTGTTTCCACCATTCCGTATTCGCCGTTTCGGCGACCTTCTCCGGTTCGTAGATGTATGCGTTGGGCGTTTCAACCTTGGGTCGGTGATAATCCGGCCCGACCATGCAGCCGGCAAGCAGCGCACAGATCAGCGCTATGCCAAAACGGCGCATGTCAGTTGCCCTCCCGTTTCTCGTGGTGCGCGCCAGCGGGCGCCGGGCCCGCACCTTTATCGCCCGTAGGTTTCAGTGCTTCATGTTTTTCTTTCCCTCCGGAAAACTTGGCACTCATGGTTTCCAACAGCCAGAAAAACATCGGGATGAAGAAGATGGCTATGACGGTAGCCGCGAGCGTGCCGCCAATGACCCCGGTGCCGATCGAATGCCTGCTGTTAGCCGACGCGCCAGTCGCGATCGCGAGCGGCAGCACGCCGAAAACGAAGGCAAACGAGGTCATGGCGATCGGCCGCAGCCGCAAGCGCGCCGCCTCCACCGCCGCATCGAAGAACGACATCCCTTCCTTCCTGTTTTTCTCCACTGCAAACTCAACGATCAGAATCGCGTTCTTTGCCGCAAGTCCAATGAGCGTGATCAGGCCGATCTGGAAATAAATATCGTTGGGAATGCGCCGCAGTACAATGGCGACCAAGGCACCGAGAATTGCAAATGGCACCGCCATTATGACACCCACCGGCAGCGACCAGCTCTCGTATTGGGCGGCTAGGATCAGGAACACGAAAATCAGGCCGAAGATAAATGCGATGGATGAAGTGGAGCCTGCTTGAATTTCTTCGCGCGCTTCGCCCGCCCAATCATAGCCATAATTTGACGGTAGTTCCTCCTCCACAATTCCACGGATCACGTTAATCGCCGTACCCGAACTCACGCCAATATTAGCGTAGCCGTTGATCGCCACAGCCGGGTAATTATTGAAACGCGTCACCAAATCCGGACCACTGACGTAGCTGGTGTTCACAAGCGCCGTGAGCGGAATCATCTTCCCATCGCGGTTCCTGACGTAAAAGCGGCCGATATCTTCGGGTGTCAGCCGGTATTTCGGTTCTGCCTGCAAGATGACCTGCCATAAACGTGACTCCTTGGGAAACTGGCTCACGTACAAGGAACCGAACATAGTCTGCAGCGTATTGTAAACGTCCTGCACCGGAACGCCCAGAACTTCCGCTTTGTCGCGGTCCACGTCCGCAAGTAGTTGCTGGCTGGTCGCAGTGATAGTGGAGCGCACACCTAATAGCTCGGGCCGCTTTTTAGCCTTGTCAACTATTCGCTGAACAACGTCGACCAGCTGAGCGTAGTTGCCACCACCCTTTTGCTGGATCCAAATCTGGAAACCGGCGACGATGCCAAGGCCAGGTATAGAGGGTGGGTTGAGGGGCACGATTGTTCCTTCCTGGATGTTTGCGTACGCTTTCCTAGCCCCCTCAATAACCGCCGGCGCCTGCAGGTCTTTCGATTTGCGATATTTGTAATCTTTGAATGCGACAAACAGCAACCCATTATTAGTTTTGTTTTGGGAATCGAGCAAGCTGTAGCCGTCGACCTGCGTCACATTCGCAACCGCGGGATTGCTGTTCATATACGCCGCGGCCTGGCGCCCGACGGCTCCGGTGCGGTCGAGGCTCGCCGCGTCCGGCAAAAAATAGGGCACAAATAAATAGCCTTGATCCTCTTGCGGCACGAATGCAGTAGGCCAAATTTTGAGCAGCCATCCGGCCGCTCCAAGAACCACAGCAAAAGCAATAAGCCCAACTCCCCACCGCTTTATGAGCCACTTTACGCCGTTCACATAACCATTGGAGACGCGCTCAAAAGTGTTGTCGAACCATTTGAAAAAGCCTTTTTTCTCCCCATGCTGAGCTTTAATCACCAATGCGGCCACCGCGGGAGAGAGCGTGAGCGCAACCAAGCCTGAAAATACCATGGATATGGCAATCGTGATCGCAAATTGCTTGTAGAGCTGGCCGGTGATGCCGCCGAGGAAAGCGACTGGAATGAACACCGCGTTCAGCACCAGCACGATTGCGATAACCGGTCCGGTCACTTCATCCATGGCGCGCTTGGCCGCATCTTTAGCTGACAGGCCGTACTGAGCCATATTGCGCTCGGTATTCTCGACCACGACAATAGCGTCGTCCACGACGAGGCCGATAGCTAATATCATCCCAAACAAAGTCAGCATATTAATGGAGAAGCCTAGCGCCAACATTCCGACTAGCGCGCCCAGGATCGATACCGGTACTGCTAGAGTGGGGACGATCGTGAGCCGCAGAGTGTGCAGGAAAATGAACACCACGAGCACCACCAGCACGACTGCCTCGAAAAATGTGTGAATCACTTCTTTGATAGACGCTTGTACGAATAAGGTGGTGTCGAGCGCGACATCGTATTTCAACCCGGGCGGAAAGCTCTTCGACAACTCCTCGAGTGTCTTGCGCACATTATTCGAAACCTGAATAGCGTTTGCCCCCGGCTGCTGATACACGGCAATCAAGGTCGCGGGCTTGCCCTGATAATAGGTGCGTATCGAATAATCCTTGCGACCCAGGTCCGCGTAGCCGACATCTTTCACTCGCACGATGGCCGCAGCCTGGTTTTCCGCGCGCAGAATAATGTTCTCAAACTGGGACGGTTCGGTAAAAGCCCCGCTTGTCGTTACGGGGAATGTTTGCTGCACCGGGTGGGGCGTGGGGGACTGGCCGATGCGACCGACTGCGAACCACTGGTTCTGTTTTGACACAGCATTTTGTATGTCGGTCGTGGTAATACCGAGCTGTGCCATACGATCCGGCTTAAGCCAAATGCGCATGGCATAGTCTGGGACGCCGAAGATCGAGGCCTGGTTGGCCCCATTGATACGTTTGATCGCATCAAGGACAAAGACGTTGGTGTAATTCGCGATATAGTCCGGGCTATATCTCCCGTCCGGCGAATAGAGCGCGAGGACCATAAGAAAGGTCTGCGTCTTTTGCTGCACGTTGACGCCCTGGTTAGTCACCGCCTGCGGCAGTTGCGGCATCGCGATGCTCACCCGATTCTGTACATCCACTTGCGCAAGCTCCGGGTCGGTGTCGATGCTAAAGTAAACCGTGAGCGTGTAGTTTCCGGTTGAGGCGCTTGTGGATGACATGTAAAGCATATTGGTGGCGCCATTTACCTGCTGCTCAATGGGGGCGCCAACATTTTGCGCGACCAATTGAGCGTTGGCACCCGGGTAGGTCGCCGTAACCTGGATCTGGACCGGAGTGATCTGCGGGTACTGGGCGATCGGCAGCGTCACCATCGCAACCAGACCCGCGATCGAAATGACAATTGAGATGACCGCCGCAAAAATTGGGCGGTCAATGAAGAAGTGAGAAATCATTGGAATCCGCCCGCGATTACTTCTTCTCCTGTGCAGTTTTTTCGGGTTGCGCAGATTTTTTCTCGGAAACCGCCCCTTTTGCCGCCGGTTCTACAATTTTTACCGCGACGCCTGGCGCGACCCTCATGGCGCCCTCCACGACTACCGTGTCGCCAGCAGCAAGTCCGCTATTAATGAACCACTCATCACCATGCCAGGGGCCCACTTCGACAGGACGCTCCTCAGCCTTGCCCTCCTTATTAATAACCCACACGAAGTGTCCCTGCGCGCCATTCAGCACGGCCGTCTGCGGCACCAGAATTGCATTCGGCCGGGCCATTCCCGAGATGCGCACACGCACAAACTGCCCCGGTCGCAGCATTGCTATCGGATCCCCCGGCGGATTGGGAATCGTAGCACGCAAGAGGAACGTCCCCGTTTGCGGGTTATAACTTGCGTTAGCGAATGTTATGTGACCAATCTCGGGAAAAAGCGAGCCGTCGGCGAGCACCACCTGCACATCATAGGTATCGAGTTTGGGCGCGGTGAGCAAACCCTTTTCCCGCTGGGTGCGAACGGAAAGGAGCTCATTTTCTGAAATGCTAAAATTGACCCAGATCGGGTCTATTTGTTCAACCGTCGTAAGCAGACTGTTCGCGGCGCTGACGTACGCGCCATCCTGCACCCGTGCATAGCTGGAAAAGCCGGTTACCGGCGTCGCAATAGTCGTGTATCCGAGGTTGAGCTTCGCCTGCAGCACATTCGCCTTGGCGGTATCCACCGCAGCAGCAGCTGCCTTCTCGGATCCGGTGGCATCGTCAAGGTCCTTCTGGCTCAATGCATTTTGCGCAGCGAGCGGCTTGACCCGGCGAAGATTATCCTGTGCGACCTGCAAACGCGCCAACTGCTGCGCAAGCGCACCTTCATTGGCCTCGAGCGTGGCCTGGAAAGGTCTGGGGTCTTGCTTGAACATGACCTGGCCTGCTTTGACCAGGCTGCCTTCGGTGTACACGCGCCTATCGAGGAACCCGTCGACTCGCGCGCGGATCTCAACCTGATGTGAGCTTTCGGTTTGCCCTACGTACTCGAAAGTAACGGGCGTGTCGCGCGGTGTGACCTTGATTACCGAAACCTCGGCAGGCGCCGGAGGTTTCGCCTCTTCTTTCTTGCAGCCGGTTAGCAAGGCAAACGCTATAATGGTCACGAAAATCCAGCGCATGTCGATCAACCTCTCTTTTGCATTAAATGGTGCTCACCACAAATCGTTCGTTTCACTTGGTCGTGGCGCGCAGTTTCCCAACCATCTGCGTGGTCACGCTGGGCTGCGCACTGTTGCCCCAACTGGTACGCACATAATCCGCGATTTCGGCGATCGCTTTATCGTTGAGCCGCTGCGCAAAAGACGGCATCGCAATATAACCGTTACGCGCGGGAATACCGCGGAGGACGACTTTTAGAATGTTTGCCGGATCAGGAGCGACGATAACCCCGTTTCCTGCCAATGGAGGAAACACACCGGGAACACCGCGGCCTTTGGCTTGATGGCAATCCCCGCAATTTTCCATGTACAGCATGGCTCCTTTTCGACGATTGGGATCAGGAACAGGTGCGCCGGTACGCAGGGAAGAATTCGGCGGCAACGATTTTAAATATTCAGCCATTGCATTAAGATCGGCATCGGTCAAATACCTCAGGCTGTTTTGCACAACCTCCGCCATAGGGCCAAGTACCGTTGATTTTTCCTTGGAAGAACCTGTTTTTAGGTAGGTGGCAATGTCCGCGGCAGTCCAGTCGCCCAGCCCGGTGCTGAGGTTTGAAGTGAGATTAAGCGCAAACCAACCATCGATCGTTGCGCCTGTAAACTGCTTGTTCTTCTCTATTCCGCCCAGCGCATTACGCGGTGAATGGCACGCACTGCAGTGGCCAAGTCCTTCGACCAGATACGCGCCGCGGTTCCAAGACGGCGTTCGGGTCGGGTCGGGCTCGAACGTACCCGCCGTGAAGTAAAGCTCCCGCCAGAATCCCATTGTCCTGCGGTAATCGAATGGAAAATTCAGGTGATTGATCTCTACTTCGTTGCGCACGGGACTCAGAGTTCGCAGATAAGCGTAGATCGCGTCGCAGTCTGCGCGCGTGACCTTGGTAAAAAAAGTGTAAGGCATTGCCGGGTACATGTCCTGATTGTGCTTGTTCACTCCATCATGCATGGCGCGATAAAAATCATCGGCAGACCAGCGGCCGATGCCGGTTTCGGGGTCGGGCGTAATATTCGGCGTCAGCAGATAGCCGAACGGCGTATCCATGCGCAATCCTCCGGCGTACGGAACACCACCCTTGGCAGTGTGGCACGAAATACAATCGCCAGCGCGCGCCAGGTATTCCCCCCGCTGAACATCCTGCGCGCCCGCCGTCGTTAAGAAACACCCAGAGACGATCATCATGATCGCAAGGTTGGCCGCATCGCGGCAAGGGGAACGCATTGTTGAATCCGCCACAAGTTGGCCTTTGTTTTTTCTGCGACCGCCGCGAAAAATATCTTACATTGAGCCAACGAGATTTTCGCGACCCGGGTGAGAGCGCCGCAACTCCCGCGCTTTTGGGTAGCCCGCCCTGTATCATTTTGGAATCAAACTTCAGCAGCGCTGTCTAGTTTAACTGCTCAATTTGCTACAAACTCCTATATCAATAAGTAATCGAGGCTATTTGATTTAAATCAATTCAACTCTCGGGCCCTTGTGAGATATTAGATGTGGCGAATAATGTTAGCATACAAAATTACCGTTGTTTACTCCGGTTTGCTTGACTTTGTATAATGAATTTCGGTACTGCTCTGAGATGTTAATGCTTGCTTTTGCAGTTTAACAAAGTAAAATGGCGCGTCTGGTGGCCCACAAGGGCCCGGCCAGTAACTAGTTTACCCCCGTCCCCTGAATACGTAATTCAGTTTAATTCACTTATTAAGGAATTGGAGAAAAAATGAAATACCTGATTTCGTTATTGTCCTTGTTCGCCGCGTTCACCTTTTTCACGCCTTTGTACGCGCAGGAAACTTCAGCACAAACGAATATGCAAATCCTGTACGACAAGGTTAAAGCGGACAAGAAGCTTTTGGTCGCGGACAATATGCAACTAACAGACTCCGAGGCGCAAGCATTCTGGCCGATCTACGACAGTTATCAAAAAGATCTCGATGTTCTCAATAAGCGCATGCTGAAGCTAATCCAGAGTTACGCGGATGCATGGAATAACAACACGCTTACTGATCCGGCAGCAAAAAAGCTTCTACATGAATTCGTTTCAATCAAGGCGGCCGAAGGTAACCTGCCCAAAACCTATGCGCCCAAACTTTTGGCGGCACTGCCTGCGATTAAGGCCGCGCGCTACTTGCAGATCGAGAGCAAAGTGCGTGCGGTCATAAATTACGAACTTGCCGCGAAGATTCCTCTGGCTCAATAAAGAAAAGAGCGCGAGCTGATAACGCGACTGGCCGGAATCGGCCGAATTTCGAAAAGGAAACGAAGATGACCAAATATCGAATTGCATATGCAGCGATGATCTTCGCGATGGCGGTTATGCCGCTCATTATGCCGCGTCCGGCAGTCGCGGCCACCGCAGAGGAAATCGACCGTGACGCTGCTGCTGCGCTGAATCGCTTGTACGACGAGGAGCCCAAGGCCAAGGAGCTTGGGGCGATAGCAAAAGGCATTCTTGTTTTCCCGAAGATCTACAAGGCAGGCTTTATCGGCGGCGCACACTTCGGCGAGGGCACCTTGCTGGTGAATGGCAAGTCAGTCGGCTATTACAATTCCGTCGAGGGTTCATACGGCCTGCAAGCGGGAGTGCAGAGGTACGCGTACGTATTGTTCCTGATGAAGGATTCTGTGCTGGATGACTTAAGAAATAGCAATGGCTTTGAGCTCGGCGTAGGCCCGAGCGTCGTGGTGGTGGACGCCGGCGTGGCCCGGACGCTCACGACCACGACACTCAAGGCGGATATTTATGCGTTCATCTTCAGCCAGAAAGGGCTGATGGCCGGTCTGGGAGTGAAGGGTTCGAAACTCACAAAGATCGATAAGTGATTCGCGAACTTGCCCCTTGAGTGTAATCCCGCTCGAGGGTTTGCAGCCACCGGCGCTATGCTTGAATCAAGCGATGATCAAAGGAAATGAAAATGACCAAATATCGAATTGCATATGCAGCGATGATCTTCGCGATGGCGGTTATGCCGCTCATAATGCCGCGTCCGGCAGTCGCGGCCACCGCAGAGGAAATCGACCGTGACGCTGCTGCTGCGCTGAATCGCTTGTACGACGAGGAGCCCAAGGCCAAGGAGCTTGGGGCGATAGCAAAAGGCATCCTGGTCTTCCCGAAAATCTACAAAGCTGGCTGGATTGGGGGCGCGCATTTCGGCGAGGGCACCCTGCTCGTGAACGGCAAGTCGGTCGCGTATTACAACTCTACCGAAGCCTCGTACGGCCTGCAGGCTGGAGTGCAGAAGTTCTCGTATGTGTTGTTCATCATGAAAGATTCTGTGCTGGATGAATTGCAGAACAGCGCTGGATTCGAGCTCGGTGTGGGTCCGAGCATTGTGGTGGTGGATGCCGGCGTGGCCAGGACGATGACGACCACGACACTTAAAGCCGATATCTACGCGTTCATCTTCGGCCAGAAAGGGCTGATGGCGGGCCTTGGTGTGAAGGGCTCGAAGCTCACCAAGATCGATAAATGAACCGCTTAGGCAGCCAACGGCATTTCGGAACTGTTCGTTAGTCGTTGCGCAATAAACAGTATCGCGGTGCCGGCAACGCTGCGACTCGCATCAGCCTTTTCCCTTGATGGTCTCGCGTGCACGCTCGCGCTCGGCGCTCTGTTCAAGCACGAGCGTATAGGCGACGTAATACTTGTAAATGTTGCTGACATAGGTGACGGTTTCGCGTCCGATCTTTTCGGCCGCGATCCGCTCGACGTTGTCGAACCACACGTTCGGATCGAGGCCGCGCTTCGCCGCTTCTTTGCGCAACTTTGCAATTCGTGCCGGACCGGCATTGTACGCAGCAAAAGCAAAGAGGTTCCGGTTGAGATCGTCTAGCTGCGCGTCACTGAAATAAGTGTCGAGCATATGCCGCATATATTTTGTTCCGGCATGGATGTTGGCGTCGACCTGATTGATATCCCCTACCTTGAGAGAAGCGCCGGTCGCCGGCATCACCTGCATCACGCCGACCGCACCGACAGAGCTCTTGACGTTCTGGTCGAGGCGCGACTCCTGGTAACCCTGCGCCGCCAGCATCAGCCAGTCAAAACCGTACTGCGCGGCATATTTCTTGAACAGCTCGACCGTGCGCTGGAACTTTTCCATCTCCTCCGCGGATGTAGAATTTGTCACCCACTTTGTGTTCTTGAGATACTTTTGCAGTGTTATGTTGCCGAACTGTGTTCCAATTCGATGGCGCTTCACAAAATCATCGACAGTTTCCTTCAATTTTGGGCTACCTTTGCGGAACGCCCACGCGATGTCGCCTTCTGAATTCGCGGCGACATCTTCGTGCACTTTTATGCTCTTGAAAATTTGCGCCCAGAACTTTGCCTTGTGGTTATCCACGACGATGACCGGCACCAATCCGGCGTTGACCATTTCCAGCAGGTCTTCGTCTTCAAGCTGCTCCGGCGCGAGTTTAAGTTTTACTTCCGGCTTGCCCGCCTTGCGCAACGCCTCGTTAAGCCGCGTGAGGCTCTCGAAGTAGCTGCTGGATTTGCGGACGAAGATTTCTTTACCGGAAAGATCGTCGGTGCTGCGTATGTCAGGCGCGCCCGGTCCGGTGACAACCACCTCGCTCACTCCGTTCCATACCGGTGCCGAGAAATCAACCAGTTTCTGGCGCTCCGGCGTTACTGTGATATTGGCAGCGGCAATATCGCCTCGGCCGTCGCGCAGCGCTGGAAACAATTGGTCACGCCGCACCGGGACGAACACAACGCTCACCCGCAAATGGCTCGTTTTAAGCTTTTTATTGAGGTCGTTTTCAAATGCGTGCAGCGCTTCATAGCTCGCGCCGCGCTGCGTGCCTTTATCGACAAAGTAAAATGTCTTGCTGTAGACGACCAGCGCGCGGATCATTCTGCGCTTGATCATCCCATCGAGATCGCCGGTCCATGGAGTATTGATCAGGCCCAGGTCAAGGCCCTTCGGCTTCTGTTTTGCCGAACCGGTATCAGCTGCAACTGCCGCAACCGTGAACATCGCGGCAAGCATAGCGCCGCTGAAGTGAAGACATAGCCTGGCAGTCTGAAACATCATGCTGAGGCGATTAAACTCATGTGCGGTCGATTCTGTGCCGCTTGACGAAAGACAGTTTACCAATTAATGGCGGGTGAACCAACGATATTGCAGCGCGAATGTGAATTCTTCAAACTCGCCGCCTGTACGCGCGGTCAGACCTTTCGACCAGTCAAACTTTGTAGACCAGCTCGAACTTAGGGGCGCCGATATTGTGAATCCGTAGCGCGTGCTTTGCAGCCTGTCTTGATTTCGGACGCCGTTTACCGTCGTGTTTCCGCCAGTGTAATACGTAGCGTTCGCGGAAAACCATAATCCGGGACGGAATTCATAGCCTCCGTCCACTTGAAAGGTCCAGAGCGGATCCTGGCTGCGGGTCTTGCCCCCGAAGTAATTGGTATTGTCTGTATGAACCCAGACACCCCCAATCGCGTCAGTGAACCAGTTGCCGATCGGCTGCGACAATCCGATTTCCGGCTTAAACGCCCAGCGATTCTGCCCGATGTTGATGAGTTTTGAGGAGTCGTACTGCCCGGTGGGCGCCACAACTTTCAAATTAACGCCGACGATGGTGGAGCGCGTGCGATGCGCGAATTCTTTCGGCGTAAGCGCGGGGCCACCGATTAGTAGCATGGCAAACCGCATCCTTATGTCGCCCGTTCCCGTAAGGTCCCGTTCCGTCGGACCAACTTCCTCGACGTTTCCGCTAACGCCCGCACGGAAATAAGGAACCGCAAGACCTACGCTCGCCGAGCGGCCCAACAGCGCGAACGTGTGCGCGTAGCCCAGTGAATAGATATTGATGTTTGCTTTAACGTTGGTAATAGGCACCGACGGGTCGAGTGAAACATCGCCGCTTAAGTGCGAAAAAGCCGCGGCGGCGAAGTTAGTTCCGATGGGCGAAGGCGAAAAGGCGCGTGGTTCCAG
The DNA here is from genome assembly GCA_035518095.1 of Burkholderiales bacterium. Classification (NCBI taxonomy): domain Bacteria; kingdom Pseudomonadati; phylum Pseudomonadota; class Betaproteobacteria; order Burkholderiales; species Burkholderiales bacterium. Next base: position 22,185 of record DATIXX010000065.1, read on the forward strand.
CTCCTGCGCACTCGCCGTAGCTGCCAAAAGCAACGTTGCGACTGCACTCCAGCCCAAATAATAACCAACTAGGGAACGTGCGCGGTGCGATCTTTCTCGAGATGTGACAACTGGGTTCACGCCCAGGTGCTGCGGTTCAGTGAACTGCTCCAGTTTCATTACACGAAATTTCCGTGGTGAACTACGCGGACGTACGTTTCGGAACAGCGGGCGCAGTGCCTTTTTTGTCGACATCGAAAAGATATGCAATATGCGCGTGGCGCGTCGCATTTCAACTATCGGATATTCCGCTACCGAGGCGGAATTGTATTCGGAGCGCCCAAAATCGCAATTTACGACCGTAGCAGTAAACGTTGCGTCTCAGCGGCCCGGTTGGTCTAAGAAACGCCGCCAAATTTCCGTGCGTGCGCTAACCCTGGCCCTTCTGCATTTTTTCGATTGCAGCTTTTAATTTTTCTGCTCCTTCGGCTACGCACGCCTTAGCGGAATCCAGACCTGAAAAGTCTGCTGGCAAATCCATCGCGCCTGGGCTCTCTTTGGATACGAATGCCGCTATGAGCGTATCGCTTTGCGAGTCATAAATTTCCCCCGCAAAGGTCACCGATCCCAAGAACCATCCCTGTCCTGTTTTAATCTCCTTGCCAACGCCTAAAACCAGCCCAACCGGAAGCGCATGGGTGACCACTGATAAGCCGGGCTTGCTTAATTCCAGTCCAGCGAGAGCAAGCCTGAGTCGCGCAACGCCTGGCCCCGGTTCGTACACGACTTGAAGCACTGCTCCCACTTGTTTTGTAAATTCACTCTGCATATAGTCGGCAATCTCCTGCTTATCTTTATCCTGTGTGTCCCCAAACTGAGCATCAGCTCCCTTGTAAATTGCAACGGGTTCAATGATGATTTTTGTGAATTTCTTGAAATCGACGTTCGGGGCCGTATACCGATACTCGCTGGGACCGCCGGGAATCAGCTTCGATTCCGGCCCAGAAGCCACGCCTGTGGGTGCTGTTGGTTGCTCCGAGGCACAACCTGCTACGGTTAATATCAGCGGAACCAGAAAAACGAAACTGCCAATTCGGGTCTCCATGTCTAATTTCTCCATTCTTGTTTATCGAGGGCGCTTTATACTTGGGCAATCCGGTCGCTCCCTAATTAAATTAGATTCCACTTGTACCGATTTGTTTTCTCTCCCCGGGGATCGTTAGCTGTGCTGATGCAGCGAATGACGGACGAGCCGGCAATTCTTCCAGCTGGTTGAACATTACCGTGTGACGAACTAGCGCCTGTTTTTTACGATTTTCCGTTAACCTCGCAAGCCATGTCAAATGCGCGCTTCGTCTTCACTTGCGCTATTTTGAAATGAGACCATAAACGCATCGATTACAAAGCGGGCTTTTGATCCAGTTCCCGATCATGACTTGCCAGTACGGAATATAGTGCCAAGCCTCTTGCGCGATCCGCTTTCGTCTTGCGGGTTTGGGACCCCAAATTATTGGGAATGATAGAAATTTGGGTAGAGAAGGTAAAGCCCAAACGTGATGGCATACCGTGGCGCCGGCCCATCGTGCGATATGTTCCAGGCCGGCTCTACGAAGCAGTTCACATACTGATCGCCGATTTTGAATACCCGGCCAATACCCAGATTGACAGGCAGGGTTTGTTTGTGCGTTTTCCAATCGAAAAGCATCTGAGGTTCCGTCTTGACGAACCATCCGGCCCCGAGTTGATAGGTGGCGAAGGGTTGTAACAGCAAGAAATTGCTGGAGCTCCGGTCTTTATCGCCAGCGAACGATATTGGGTTCTGCGCGAGCACTCCGATAGACAGATTCCCGCGTTGGTATCCCGCGCCTGCCGCAGGCCCGGCTTGCCATTTGCCCTGGCCCGTTGTCGGATCACTTGCGCTGGGGAACGTGACCACCGGGCCGATCCCCCAAACGATTTCTGGCTCCCGACTAATTAGAACGAAGTCGAGAAGCTTCAGGTCGCCAAATCCGGTCACATCTTGAGGCGTCGTGATCGCAACCGGGATCGTAAGAGACAAAAGCTGCGTGTAGGGAAACGCCGTGAATTCGGGTATGGGTACGATCGGGTTAATTGAGAAGGTATTTCCCTGGCCTTGCGCGCCTTCAAATGCGGGAGCGAACGCATCTTGGAACCGAATCTGCAGCAGATCCGATACCGGGGCGTTCGCCCGCGTGACGAGATTGGCGCGTTGCGGTGCCAGCGTCTCCGTATTTTTATCGAGTTCCTGAGCACCCGCTGCTGCCGCCAAAAACAGAGCAGCAGTTGCACCCGCGCGAAGAAAACTTGCAATGTGGGAATTCGCGCTGCGCTCTCTGAATCGTGCAACGGATATTGTGCTTGGCTTTGGCACCATCCGATTCCGAGTAATGGGCAAAGCTAATTTCCTTTGCGCGCGATGGAGCAGCAT
>DATIXX010000066.1 GCA_035518095.1 Burkholderiales bacterium
ACTTGCCGCTGCTCCCGCACCCCAGGCTTCGCCGACCGTGTCGCAGCGGCTACCCCTCAGGGGCAGCAAACGGGGGCCGCCTTCTTTTTGGTAACTTTTTCTTGGCGATGCAAGAAAAGGTAACCAGCCGCCGGTCTGCCACCGGCGAATTTATTTTTTTGTTCCTTCGCACTGAATTGGAACTCCAGCGGGGACGCGCTAAACGCGACTTCGTCGAAATTATTCCGCAAATTCTTTACCGCGCCTTCCGCCCCCACACCTGCGCAACGGTATACATAGTGAACGACGTGTCGGGCTTGCGTAAATGGCTGCGGCATTCCGCGAGAACGTTTGGCAATTCCCTTTCGCTTAAGAGTCCGAGCCTGACCACTGTGCCGCGCAAGGATTCAATGATTGACGGCAGATAGTCGACCAATGGGTCCACTGAGCGAACGCCGACGAGGAACGGCCGGTACTGGACGTCTTCGAGGCCCGCTTTTCGAACCATGGCGTAGAGCCGCTTCGCCAATTGCAAATCGGTGCCCACGCCGCTGAACGCGCCGACAAGCGCCGCCTTCAATCGCTCCCAGGCGGGATGCGGCGGGTAACAATTAAGCGTCGAGGCATCCGGCTCCTGCAGGGCAACGATGCCGCCCGGTCGCGCCAGGCGGATTGCCTCCTGCAGCAGGCGTTCGGGGCCGCCGGCGGTGCTTGCAATGAAGCGCATGTGGACAAGGTCAAAACTGCCGGCGGGCAAATCCGACCCATAGGCGTCCCCTTGGCGGAACTCGACATTTTTCGGCGCACCGGCGCGCGCGACGTCCAGGAACCCCGCATTCATGTCGAGACCGAGCACACGCCCGTTGGCGCCAACACGCCTGCTCAGCAGATCGGTGATGCCGCGGGGGCCGCACCCGATGTCGAGGCACGACCAGCCTTCTTTTACGCCGATGCGGTCCAGCATCACTTCGGTGTCGGGAGCCATTGCGGCACCTTGCAGATACAGGCGCTCAATTTCACCAGCGCGGTTTTCGATCGGGTAATTGCCTGAATACGAGTTGGACATGTTAATTCCCAACGGTGCCGTGGAAAGGACGCGTACCGAAAAAGATAGGTTCCGGCCTGAGCGCTTCTTTTTAGCGACTTTTTCTTGGCGAGGCAAGAAAATGTCATTAGCTGCCGGTCTGCCGCCGGCGACTTTTCTGTCCCGTCTTCCTGAATGGGCCGTCCTAGCGCGGCTTAATAAGCTATACGGGTCGGCTGCGTATGCCGTGAGCCAGGTGAAAGGGCCGCGTTAACTCCGGTAGCGCAGCGCGTCGACCAGCAGCGCAAACGCCGGCGAGGACTGGCGCCGGCTTGGATAGTACAGATGGTAGCCTGAATACGGAGGGCACCAGTCCTCAAGCACCCGCTTGAGACGGCCTGCGGCAAGATGCGGCTGCGCAAGGTCCTCCGGCACATAGGCCAAGCCGAATCCCGCCAGCGCTGCATTGAGCATCTGGGCAGTGCCGTTGAAGATGAGCTGGCCTTCGACACGCACCTTCAGTTCGCGTTTGCCTTTTTCGAATTCCCAGGCGTACAAGCCGCCATAGGTCGGTAGCCGCAGATTAATGCAATTGTGACCGGTCAGGTCCTGTGGCTTCTTCGGGAGGGATCGCTTGGTGAAATACGACGGGGTGCCGACGACCGCGACGCGCATATCCGGCCCAATGCGGACTGCGATCATGTCCTTCGCCACTTGTTCGCCGGACCGCACGCCGGCGTCATAGCGCTGCGCGACGATGTCGGTCAGGCCATAGTCGATAATGATCTCGACCTTGATGTCCGGATACTGCGGCAGGAATTTCGCAAGTTTCGGCCAGAGGATCGTGTCGGCCGCGTGATCGGTGGCCGTGATCCGAATGGTGCCGGCGGGCTTCTCCCGAAGCTCGCTCAGGGCTTCCAGCTCGGCCTCGATCTCCTCAAAGCGGGGGCCCGCAGTCAGAAGCAGGCGTTCGCCCGCCTCGGTCGGGGAGACGCTGCGCGTGGTGCGGGTCAGGAGCCTGAGGCCCAGCCTCGCTTCCAGCCCACGGATGGTATGGCTCAACGCCGATTGCGAAACCCCGAGCTTTGCAGCCGCCTTGGTGAAGCTCCGGTCTCGCGCTACAGCGAGAAAGGCGAGCAGGTCATGGACGTTCGCGCGCTGCATTTATGAACAAATCTCATAGGTTCATGCGAATTGTACCATCTAATCATTTGCCGCCGCCGCCGCTACACTATTCTCATGCGCAGTCGAAAGATAAGCGACCGCTTGAATCAGACGAGGAGATTAGCAATGGACATTCAACGAAGCGGATCACAGCCCTCAGCCAAAGGGCCGGCCGAGTACTTCACCGGCACTGTACGCATTGACTCTCTGTTCCAGGCACCCGAGCCGGCACGCGTGCGCGGCGCCAGCGTCACGTTCGAGCCTTGCGCCCGCACCGCATGGCACACCCACCCGCTGGGCCAAACCCTGATCGTGACCTCCGGCTGCGGGCTGGTACAAAGCTGGGGCGGCCCGATCAAAGTGATTCGACCGGGTGACGTGATCTGGTGCCCGCCACGTGAAAAGCATTGGCATGGCGCGATGCCGACCACCGCTATGACCCATATCGCCATTCAGGAGGCGCTTGACGGCAAGGTGGTCGACTGGATGGAGAAGGTCAGCGAGGAACAATATCAGGCCGGATTAAGGACAGAAGAATAGGAAACAAGCGCCGAACGAAGGGTTGCGCGAATTGCAGGAAAGACCAATGCCTCACGTTATCGTAAAACTCTGGCCCGGAAAATCCAAGCAGCAGAAGACTCGACTTGCCGAAAAAATTGTCAAAGACGTAATGAACGTCTTCAACTACGGAGAAGAGTCAGTTTCGGTAGCCATGGAAGAACTCAAACCGGAGGATTGGGTTGAGAAGGTCTATAAGCCGGATATTCTTAACAGTCGGGGGACGTTATACAAGAAACCGGGATACAACCCATTTGAATAGCACAGTCATCGACAAGCGAATCACATGCGACACAAAACTTAATCTCAAAGGAGTAGGAACAATGCAAAAGCGCAAACTTGGAAAAAGCAAACTGGAAGTCTCGGCTCTCGGGCTGGGCTGCATGGGGATGAGCTTTTCCTACGGTCCACCCAAAGACAAGCAGGAGATGACCTCACTGATTCGGTCGGCCGTCGAACGCGGCGTTACGTTCTTTGACACCGCTGAAGTGTACGGGCCGTTCACCAATGAAGAGCTCGTCGGCGAAGCGCTCGCTCCGTTCCGTAAGCAAGTGGTGATCGCCACCAAGTTCGGTTTCGATCTGAGTGGCAGCGATAATCGGCCGGGAGCGGCAGGTCTGAATAGTCGGCCCGAACATATCAAGCAGGCCGTCGAGGGCTCACTCAAGCGACTTCGAGTGGAGAGCATCGAACTGTTGTATCAGCATCGGGTTGACCCGAACGTGCCGATCGAAGACGTGGCTGGAACGGTGAAGGAGTTGATTCACGCAGGCAAGGTGAAGCACTTTGGACTTTCTGAAGCAGGTGTGCAAACGATCCGCCGCGCACACGCAGTCCAGCCGGTCACTGCGGTCCAGAGCGAATACTCGCTGTGGTGGAGACGCCCTGAAGCCGAAGTCCTTCCGACCCTCGAGGAACTCGGGATTGGCTTTGTTCCCTATAGTCCGCTGGGAAAGGGCTTCCTGACGGGGAAGATCAACGAAAACACAACGTTCGACAGTTCCGACTTCCGCAGCACTCTTCCTCGCTTTACGCCGGAGGCGCGGAAAGCGAATCAGGCATTGATTGATCTGCTTCAAAAGATTGCAGTACGAAAGAAGGCTTCGCCGGCTCAGATCGCGCTCGCTTGGCTGCTTGCCCAGAAGCCCTGGATCGTTCCAATTCCCGGCACCACCAAGCTGAATCGCCTGGATGAGAACATTGGAGCCGCGTCGATCCAACTGACGCCCCAAGACCTGAGAGATATCGATGCCGCGGCGTCGAAAATCACGGTCGAAGGTGCTCGCTATCCAGAACGCCTGGAGCAAATGACCAATCGCTGAGCGGCCGTCATGGCAAGCAGGCGTCAGGATTATGGGCAAAAATATTGCGGGACGGCGGTCAAGTCTTTAATGTCAAACTATCCATTCCTGATCTAATCCCGTTGTCCAACATCGATCATTCAAGTATCAAGACCTGAACGCTTCGTCATTGCGTGGAGTCCGCTGTGAGATGCAACTCTCCCGCCGGCAAATTTTATTTTTCTGTCCCGTCGCCCTGAATGGGGACACCAGCGGCTGCGCGCGCGCGTTCAATGCGCTCTACGGTCATCGGGTGCGTTGCAAGAAAAGTCAGGTTGCGCCGCCGGCCCTCATGTTTTTGAGTCATGAGCCGCTCCATGATCGTTGCAAAGGCCAAAGGCGAGTAGCCGCGCTGCTTGAGCAGCTGGAAAGCATAGTCATCGGCCTCGCTTTCGAATTGGCGCGAGTACCGGGCTTGCGCTACCAAAACCGGGAACCCGGTTACTGCGGCGCTTAAGGTAGCGGCGTCGCCGGTAAGCGTTGCAGCGACTACGGCAACGACCGAACTCTGCAGGATGTTGCGCAGGGTATGCCGCAGCTCGACATGTCCAATTTCGTGGGCCAGCACGGCAAGGACTTCTTCCTTGGACTGCGCCAGCCTTACCATATCGTCGGTAATAACAATCGTGCCGCCGGGCAAAGCAAAAGCGTTCGGGCCAACAGACGATTCCCGAAATTCGAGGCGGTAATAGCGCTCCATCGGCAATCCGCGATAAAGCCCCGCAAAACCCTTGAGAATTACAGTTTGTGTCCTTGCGTCAAGCTTCGTTGGCTGGAACCATTTATTGTGGTCAAGCCAGGCCAGGGATTGTTCGCCAAGCCCGCGTTCTGTCGCGATCGGCACCTGCTGCGCGATCCGCTCGGCCGCGATGGGCAACGCATAGAAATAACCCGCCAGCACCGTGCTAATGATGATCGCGACGCAGGCAATGGCTACACCCCAGCGCTGCTCAAGCCAGGCAACCGCACCTTCCGATCGCACTTCCTGCGGCAGGAAGTTCAGAACAGCATTGTCGGGGCATTGCAACTGTCCGCCGTTGGGCAACGCAATAAAGCGGTCGGCTTGCCCCACGCGCGGCGAAACGCGCAAGCTGTTCAATCCGCATTTTTCTGAAACCTGAGCACCGATCACCGCTATTTCGTTCTTTGCCAAAATGATCGTGACAGGCGAGCCGATCGGCTGACGGCCGTCATAGTATTGTCCTTGCACCGTCGCGCGGAACGCGCTCATAGCGAAAGATCCAGGTCAAAAAATTCGCCGACTTCAGCACCGGCGGCGAGTACGGCCGGCGCGGAGCCGCCGGTGAATTCGGTGAGTTTGCCTTCCAGCATGACACGCATGTTGTCGATCCGGTATTTGAGGGTGCGCATCACTGCCCAGGGAATAAGTAGCCCGAGCGAAGCGATAATGCCGAAGGCATTCGCCGTGTACAATTTCGCCATGCCGCGAGCTTGCAGCGTGGATTGGAAACGAAGCGGTCCCAGACGAATATTGTTCCAAATAATATTGCCGGTGCGCGCCTGCACATAGGCATACGCGAGCACGTAAGCGGCGTAGGCCAGAACTACAATCAGGACGCCGGCGTATTTGGCGTTTTTCAGCCACACGGCAAGCCCGCTGCCGGCAAAGATGACGATAAAAAGGAGACCAAAGATTATCAGCGCGGCGACAAAGTAAATTTTGAAAAGCTGTTTGCCCGTCAATGCGAGATCACCATCTCGGCTGCCAAAGCGGGTATGCGCAGCGATATAGCGTTTGAACCGCGCTGTCCACCAAGGAAACGCCAGACCCAATGTAATGAGCAGGAGAAGTCCACGCAGATATAGGATCTTGAACACGTCCCAATAGCCGCCGTTAAAACTAAACGTCATATTGCGAAACGCTGAATAGCGCGCATTGAACGCCGCCGAGCGCACGATAACCCACGGCGCCAAACCTGCGACCGCCAAGAGCACAAAAGGCAAGGTCGAAAGAAAAAAATGGCTGGAGATGTAGTAAGCCAGGAACAGTATCACCGCGACAATTCGCCCCTTGAGTATGGGAAGCGGCTGGCCGAGATATTGGAATGGCGTGCCGTCAATCACGGTACTGGCGTAGAAATAGCGCTTTTTGCGCACCTTCGCCCATGCCGAAAATATTCCGAAGGTGAGGAGCGTCAAACAGAGGTTCACGGCCCAGATGCGAAAATACTCCCAGGCAGAACCGCGAAACTCCAATTTCAATTCCCGCGGCCGCTCAACGCCACCCGAACCCGGTTTGAGGGGCGGAGTGCTTTCCTGCGGAATATCCACGAGCTCCAGAGGCATTCGCTTAAAACGCTAACCGGGGCAAGCTTGGTTGTGCCGGTTTTCCCTTATTTCATATCCGTCCGGCAAGGATGCGACAGACTAGTCCTTTTTGTTTGACCTGACAATTAAACCTGGCTTCTGCGGCCCAGCACAGCGAACGCGGGAGAACTCGGCGAGCACTGTTTAGCCCCGCCCCGTCACTCGGTTGACAAAAAACGGCAGTAGACCCGGGTCCTGCCGCAATGTGCCTCATACCCTATCGAACATAAATGCCTTTTTAGGCCGGAATTCATGGCATACGGGTTGCTTTAGTTATTCGCGAACAGCTTAACAGTCAGTCGGAGTAGATACATGCGACTACGTAGCCCAAGAGATAGGCGCACAAGGAGCGTACGGGGTGTGACCGGGTATGACCGGCGCAAACGTCAGCGCCGCGCGCCATTTGGTGCTGCCGTGGCGTTTGCACCAACACATCCGCGTGAATACTCGGGGCTGAGCGCAGACTATTCGCATTTTTCTATCTTCAGACGACCGAAGTGAAATCCACCGAGAAAGGCGCGCACTCCGATTACGAATATCTTTCGGAACGGCTAGATCAATAACCTGAGCGGAAAAATTTGCCGTTTTCCGTCTTGGAGGGCGCAAGTCTTTTGAGCCGGTCATAATCTCCGCCCCGAATTTGTGACAAATATCATAGCGTTGCTGTATGCTTTGTTGAGAGTATCAATGTCGGTATACATATTGCTCTGGGTTTATGACAGGCGATCGGTTATATATTTTCGCCGGTCAAAAGTTGGGTAAGGAGGCTAACTGTGTCTTCATTATTTGCCATCGTAGTCGTGTGCGGAATCGTATGGGCGCTGTGGTCCGAGGCTGTTTTGCAGCTTCGCGATAGACAGATGCGGTACGCTGACAACGCCGATTTTGTTGAACATCTTCGCGCTGAAGAGCGCGCTTATAATAAAGAAGCTAGATTTGCCATTACTGGGGCAATCATCGGGTTGTTCTTCGGTATCGCAGGCTTCGGCGGGCCAATTTCCGGCGTCATTTTGGGCGCAATTCTTGGCTGGACACTGAGTCTCTTGGCCGTTAAAGCAGCCCGATAAATTCCCAACAACACGCTGCAACCGAAATACTCTGTTCGCGAACGCACGGCTGAGGTAAACGAGTAGTTAAGTCTTGAAGCTGAAATTCCCGTCCCTGATTTGATCAAGCTGCTCACCATCGAGCATTCAGGATTCGTAATTAGCTCGACGCTATTCCGCGATGTCTTGTTTCTTCTGCATGAATTCTTCCCGATTGATTTCCCCGCGAGCATAACGCTCCTTGAGGATTTCGGGCGGCGTTTTCTGCGCAGCTTGATGTGCTGATGATTTGCCCAAGTTAGCCAGCCATCGGATGAGCGCGACAATAATCACAATAATCAGGAGAATGGAAACCCAGAACAACAACATGCCGATGATGCCCATGCTTATCCAGCCCGAACCCCAGTCAAAGCTCCACGTATGTCCCCACACAGCAGCTCTCCTTCCATCACTGTTAAATCAATCTGCTAACCATCATCGAATCGCGCACTTTATTCTGCAGCTCCTCTAAGTTCTAATTGCTTCCCATCATTCCTCCGGCATAAGATTATATCGGTGCCGCTCTTGTTGCTTGGAGGCTCGCAAGTTACATTTATCCCGAGATGAACGTGAAAAAGCTCCTGATGGCTTTGATCACACTGGGGTCCTTGTGTTTGTCCGGATCTGCATATGAGCAGATGGGTACGGTGGACGGAAGAAACATGATGAACATGTCAGTTCTCCGGCATCAATTTGTCATGCAGCACGGGATTGACCCGAAATATGCTTCTTTAACGAACCCGTTAAAGCCGACTGCCCGCAATATCAATGACGGGGAAAAACTTTACGACCAGAACTGTGCAGCTTGTCACGGAGCAACCGGGTTGGGAGACGGCGAGGCTGGAAAAAACTTGAACCCTCCGCCCTCGAATATTGCCGCGCTTAGCACTATGCCTATGACGACTGATGGATACCTTTACTGGACGATCGCAGAAGGCGGAGTGCCGTTGGGGACGGCCATGCCGCCATTCAAAGGCACGCTCAAAGAAAACCAAATTTGGAAGATCATAATTTATTTGCGTGAGTTATAAGCAGCCAAAAAACCGCTTCAACTCGCACGTGTGCGCGGGTTAAGCGCTGTCAATCCAGCCGCACGAATTCCCCCCAGCTGCGGTTTACCTCCAGCGAATTTGGGTTTTTTTCGTCGTTCTTGCCCTATTTCCGAGGGCGCCGCTAGTCCGTGGTATAGCCTTTGATCTCGGTTTCGGTGAGTCGCTTTTGCTCTTCCATGACCAGATTCGCCAGTTCTTTTTTCAGCGTGTTGAATTCTGCGCTCGCGGTATCGCGCGGACGCGGCATCGCAATGCGCACGTCGCGCTTGATGGTGCCGGGCCGGTAGGTCATTACCGCCACGCGGTCGGCGAGATAAACGGACTCCTCGATGCTGTGAGTAACGAAGACGATCGTTTTCCGGTACTCATCCCAGATGCGCAGCAGTTCGTCCTGCAAGGTGCGGCGGGTGAGCGCGTCGAGCGCTCCGAACGGTTCATCCATCAGCATGATGGGCGAATCGAGCGCCAGTACGCGGGCGATCGCCACGCGCTGACTCATGCCACCCGAGAGGTCCTTGGGAAAACGCTCGCGAAATTCGTATAGGTTGAATTTGCGCAGCAATGCGTCAACCTTGCCGTTCATTTCCGCTTTGGGTAGACCTTTTATCTCGAGGCCGAAGCGGATATTTTGCGTCACTGTCATCCACGGGAACAGAGCATATTCCTGAAACACCATGCCGCGGTCCGGGCCCGGAAACTTCGCGGCGTCCGCGCTGCCGTTGATTGCAATGCGGCCACTGGTCGGGGGCGAAAAGCCGGCGATGGCATTGAGCAAGGTCGATTTACCGCAGCCCGACGGCCCGAGAAGACAAACGAATTCGCCTTTCCCGATATCGAGATTAATATTTTTCAGCGCAACGATTTCCCCACCCGGGACTGGAAAGCCCTTGTTGACGTTTTCAATATGGATGAACATTGCGATCCGCTAAGTTTGGTCGATGCCGCGGTGCCATTTGAGCAGCCAGTTGTTCAGGCCGTTCATGAAGAAGTCGATACCGAGTCCAAGCAATCCGATGGTGAACATGCCCGCGATGATCTTGTCCGACCACAGGTACTCGCGCGCTTCCGTTATGCGGTAGCCCAAGCCGTTATTGACCGCGATCATTTCTGCGACGATCACCACGATGAACGCAGTGCCGATGCCGATGCGCATACCGGTGAGAATGTACGGCATTGCCGCCGGCACGATCACCCGGCGAAACAGTGTTATTTGGCCTGCACCCAGGTTGCGCGCCGCGCGAAGATAAATGCCGTCAACGTGGTGCACGCCTGCAATGGTGTTCATCAAAACCGGAAAAAAAGCGCCGATGCTGATCAGAAAAAAAGCAGGCGGATTGCCCAGACCGAACCAGAGGATGGCAAGCGGAATATAGGCGATGGGCGGAATGGGCCGCAGCACCTGAACCAGCGGATTGAACAAGCCGTAAAACCTGTTGCTCGTGCCCATGAGCAGACCGAACGGCAGCGCAAGCAACGTGCCGATCAAAAAGCCCCCCACCACCCGGGACAGGCTCGCGACGGCGTCGTGCGGCAGCTCGCCTGAAACCAGCCACAAAATGTAGCTGCCTTCTCGATAGGGCGCAGTGGGCCGCAAATACTCCCACCACTTGACTGCCACCTGCGCAGGCGACGGCAGTATCTGCGGGTTGATCCAGCCGCTCACTGCCAATAACTGCCACAGCGCCACGACCGCAATGGGAATGACGAGACCCCTGGTGAACTTCAGGATGCCTCTAGCCGAAACAACTTCCATGCCCCGCCCTTAGTTGACTTTCAAGTCGGCCTTGGCTTTTTTCAACAAGTCCAGTTTTACCCAGTCTTTCGCGGCCGGGACATTGGGTCCCAGCCTTCCCACGCCGTATTTCTGCATCAAATCGGTGGTGATCTGGACGTGTTCGACAGTCAGGTCATAGGTGTAGGGCGAGTTGGCGATCGCGTCCTTGAAGTCTTGCGAGGAAATCTGATTTTTGAACATCTGTTCGCGCACATATTTTTGGGCTATCTCCGGATGCGCGATGAACAGGGCCGTAGCTTCTACGAATACGTCCAGCAACTTCTGGGCGACCTGTGGGCGTTCGTTGTAAAGCTTCTCGGTGATCACCAGAGATCGGATCGGTTCGCCCATGGCCGTGTCGTAAGGTTTGATGACTTCTACGCCGAAGCCCTTGTTGATGGCCTGCGATGCCTGTGGCTCGGATTGGCACATCGCGTCGATGTCCTTACCCAGCAGCGCCTGGTTGAGATCGGCGTAGGCAAGATAAACGATCTGCACGTCCTTACCGGGGATTTCCGACCAGGTGAGCCCGGCTTTGCTGAGCTCGGCGAAAAGCAGCAACTCGTGCGCTCCGCCGCGCGGGACCCCTACTTTCTTGCCTTTCAAGTCCGCCACTGATTTGATCGAGAGGTCGCTGCGCGCGACGATGCGCGCGCCGCCCTTGGCGAAGCCGGCCACTGCATAAATCGGCACGCCTTGCGCGCGCCCGGCAATCGCTCCGTCCAGTGCGCTCGCCGCGGCATCGATATCTCCGGCCACAATGGCCGGCAGGATGTCGATCCCCTTTGCGAACATGCGTTCTTGGATCACAAGTCCGTACTTAGGCGCAATTTCCTTCATGTAAGAAACCGCCCCGTAGTGCGCAAACTTCAGATTGCCCAAACGCACTACATCGTCTGCCGATGCGCGGTTCGCCAGTACGGCGGCCATCACCAAAAGCGCCCAACTGATTTTTTTTAACATATCTCCTCCTTTATGATTTCGCGCGCGAGCCCGCTACTATTCTACAGCTTAATGTTCTTGTTACCCCAACCATCTGGGAACCCAATGCGCACTGGATAAGAATGCGGTCTTGACCTATAGTCGGTATCCATGAGCGCAGTCGATGCATTCCGCAAGCTGAACCAGCGACAACTCGAGGCCGCGACGTTTGCCAACAGTCCGCTGCTCATTCTCGCCGGTGCAGGCACCGGCAAGACCAACGCCCTCGCGCACCGCGTCGCGCATTTGATTCTGCAAGGTGCGGCGCCTGAGCGCATCCTGCTACTTACGTTCACGCGCCGTGCCGCGCTGGAAATGACCCGTCGTGCGGCGCGCATCGTAGGGGAAACGCACAAGGCCGTGCGCCTGCCGTGGAGCGGAACGTTTCATTCGATCGCCAATCGGCTGATCCGGCGCCATTGCGCGCGGGTGGGTTTGACAGAAAGCTTCAGCGTGCTCGACCGCGGGGATGCGGCGGACCTGATGGACGTGGTGCGGCACGAGCTGGGATTTTCGAAGACAGAGAAGCGCTTTCCGAGAAAGGACACGTGCCTGGCGATCTACTCGCACCGCGTCAACACGCAAGGCACGCTCGCGGCAACGCTCCAGGACATGTTTCCGTGGTGCGCACAGTGGGAGGAAGAGTTGAAGCGGCTGTTCGCTGCGTATGTCGAGCGCAAGCTTACCAACCAGGCGCTCGACTACGACGACTTGCTGCTCTATTGGCACACAATGATGGCTGACGACGCGCTTGCGCGCGAGATCGGCGAAGCATGGGACCACGTGCTGGTGGACGAATACCAGGATACCAACATCATCCAGGCGGAGATTCTCGCGCGGCTGCGCCCGGACGGGCAGGGCCTCACCGTGGTGGGCGACGATGCGCAGTCGATTTATTCATTCCGCGCAGCGACAGTGCAGAACATCCGTTCTTTCCAAGCGCGCTTCGGTGCGGCAATGGTGGCGTTGGAAGAAAACTATCGCTCCACCCAGGAGGTGCTGGATGCGGCGAATACATTGAGCGGCAAGCACCTCCGTTCGAAGGACAGCAGAGGCGAAAAACCCCGCTACGTTACCGTGGCCGACGATGTGGCGCAGGCGCAGTACGTGGTCACGCGCGTGCTGGAGGCGCGCGAAGAGGGCGTGGAGCTTAACCGTCAAGCGGTGCTTTTTCGCTCTTCACACCACTCCGATATGCTGGAGCTTGAGCTCGTGCGCCGGAACATTCCCTATGTGAAATACGGGGGTCTCAAGTTTCTCGAAGCGGCGCACGTGAAAGACGCGCTCGCGGTGCTGCGCTGGGCGGACAACCCGAGGAACCGCGTTGCCGCCTGGAGAGCGCTGCAGCTTCTGCCCGGAGTAGGGCCCAAAGGAGCGGAAAAGGCGTTCAGGTCTTTTCAAGCGCAAGACTATTCCTGGAAAACGCTGAAAACCCATTCCGCTGAGTTTAACGCGTTGATGCGTTTTCTCGGCAGTACCGCGACGCCCTGGCCTGGCCAGATGCAGCGCGTGCGCGAGTGGTACACGCCGGTGCTGGAGCGCAAGTACGATGCGGCTGAGGTGCGGGCCGGCGATCTTGTTCAATTGCAGCGGATTGCGGAAACCTATGAGAAACGGCAAATGTTTTTGACCGAAATGGCGCTCGATCCGCCTGCCGCGACCTCTGATCTCGCCGGCGAGCCGCTGCTGGACGAGGATTATCTGGTGCTCTCCACAGTGCACTCGGCGAAGGGCCAGGAGTGGGAGGCGGTGTACGTGCTGAACGTGACCGACGGCAACTTCCCGAACGAGTTCGCCGGCGGAAAGCCCGAGCAGATCGAGGAAGAGCGGCGCTTGCTATACGTCGCGATAACTCGGGCGAAGACCGAACTCCACCTCATCGTGCCGCTGAAATTCTACGTCGTGCAGCAGTCGCGCATGGGCGACAGGCATGTTTACGGCGCGCGCAGCCGATTCATGACGCCGGAGGTGATGGCTTGTTTCAACGAGCTTGCATGGCCTGAGGGAATCGAGGTCTCCGCCGCGCCCGAGGCGGGGGCACCGGTTGATGTAGCGGCGAAGCTGCGCGAAATGTGGTCCTGAGAAAGCCGGGAGGCAATCGCAATACATTCGAGATCGGCGGGCGCGGCGATACGTTTTTTCAACCACGTTTTCCATGGCTGCTCGATACGGCTTTCGGTACGAATTAATCATAACCGCAGAATGCTCGCTGTACTGTGTCAGCCCCGGCGGGTTACATTGAATTAAACAACGATTCCCGGTGTGTCAAATAGCGTTGTTTTCTGTTTGACACCATGCTACCTTCAAAAAAATCCAGCAGCGCAAATCAGCACTGCAATCCACTTCGGGAGGACAAACAATGATGCGTAAACTTGTCATCTTTGCACTCGCCGCAAGTGGCGCGGCTTGCTCAAACGTGATGCCGCAGAAAGCTCCGGAACCTGACACCAGCCTGACCAGTGCCACCGCTGTATTCGAAACCCACGTGGTCAACGGCGGTGTTATGGGTTTTTTACCTTTCGAGAGCACTGAGAAGCGCTATGTGCGCACCAACATGCAGCGGGAAGATAGCGACACTAAAAGCACCGGTACCTTTGCAGCCGTTACAAATTTTTTCGCGGCCCAGAACAGCACCAACATCGAGCGGCTCGACCGCAATGTGCTTTGGACGCTCACTAACAGCAAAAAGGAATACACTGAATGCCCGCTTTACGGCTGTCCCGTGTCTATGGAAAAAGCGCACGAGGCTCAGGAAAAAAAGTCATCAGAGCCCAAAGCGAAAACCGAATCGGGCTGCACCATGCGCGTCGCGCGCACGAACTTTGACGTGAAAGCGACAGGCGAGAAGCGCGACATCAACGGTTTTCAATCCGAGCAATACAAGATTGCGTGGCTGGTTACGCTGGAGGACAATGCCAAGCGCACGACCACGAGCACGCTTAACATCGATTTATGGACCACGCCGGTCACGGCGGAGATGCGCAAGGCGCTGGCGGTCGAGCGCGCATTTAACCGGGGGTATGCCGCGGGCGCGCCGCATGCCCGCCGCTTTTCGTCGAGAAGTTCATCGGAAGTGCTGCCCCTGGAAGTCTCGCAATTAATGCTCAGCTACCTTTCCAACGGACTCAAAGTTTCGGACCGCGCGACGTTCGTGAGGGCGGGCCGGCAATTCAACAAGATCAAGGGCCATCCCGTCTCCACGCACATCGAATGGAGCATGGCGGGCACCGCCTGTGCATCCCAGGGGAGCACCGAAGCTTCAAGCGGTCCGATCCTGTCCTATACCATTGAGGAGAAAACGCTCAAGCTTGAGCAGGTGCACGACAGCATGTTTTCAGTGCCGAAAGATTACAAGCTGGTGAGCGAACACTGAACAGCGGGCCGCGCGATTTTCTCCCGGGATCCGGATTATGGCGGAATTTGAGATCATCGAGTTTTCGCGCACGACGGTGGGCAGAGCCATCGAGCAGGCGCGCGGGCAGTAGTAGTAGAGCTTCAGGCGCGTTTCCTTTCCTAATGAGTCGATGATTTCGATTGGCCGGCGAGCGGTTTCTGGATGGCGGGAAGAAACGAATTCCGTCCTACGCTGCGCGGACAGCGCAGTCTTTGAGCAGAATTTTCAGTTTCGTTCGCCGAGTGGTCGTACTCCGCGAGCATGTCCTGCGTGTACTCGCTCAGCACAGGCGCGTTGCGAGTGAGTTGACTCTTGGTTTGCGAAAATAGCAGCAAAAACCCAGGTGGGGAACGCTAATGTGCCTGAGCACCGGTATGTTGCGCCGGGCTGAGCAGCGTGGCCACCGCGTCCAGAAACCGCGGTATGTCCGCAGTGGCAATGGCGCCCATGGTAGAAACCCGAAAGATAGTCTCCGCCAGCTTGCCCTGGCCGGAGTAGATGACGAAGCCCTGCCGTTTGAGGCCGTCGTGCAGCGCGGCGTAGTCTAGGCCATTGGGCAGGCGGTACGCCCGCAGAACCACGGAGCGCTCGCCTTCCCGCAAGAGCGGCGCAACCCCGAGACGGACGAGGCCCTCTTCCACCGCCTCGGCAAGGCGGCGGTAGTCTGCGTGACGCATGCGCCATCCACCCTGGTTCTCGAACTCGCGTAGTGCTTCCCGCAGCGCGTAGAAGATGGGCACGGCGGGCGTGAAGGCGGTGTCGCGGGCGTCCTGGGCGCTGCAATGTCGTGCCAGATCTAGGTACACGCTGCGGCTGCCGTCTGCTACGTGCAGCGCGTCCCGGCGCAAAATCACGAAGCTCACGCCCGGCGCGCCGTGCAGGCATTTGCCGGCGCTTGCGGCGCAGGCCGTCACGCCCCACGCGTCGAATTCCAGCGCTTCCGCACCGAAGCTGCTTACTGCATCCACCAGCAGCGCAATATTGCGCTCGCGGCACAGGCGGCCTACCGCTGCGATATCGTTCAGCCGCCCAGTGGTAGTTTCGTGCTGTACGACGGCCACGTGGGTAAAGCTCGGCTGCGGGTCAAGATGCCTGGCCAGCGCGTCCAGGTCCACTGGCGCACCCCACGCCTGACGCGCTACCGCGTGGGTGATGCCGTGGCAGGCAGCGATATCGGCCATACGCGTACCGTAGACGCCGTTCTCGATCACCAGAAGCCGTCCGTCGTGCGGCACGAGGCTCACGAGCATCGCTTCCACCGCCGCCGTGCCGGAACCGGACAACAGCACCGGCGCCCAGCTCTCCGGCGGCAAGGAATAGACTTCCAACAGCCGGCGGCGAATCTCGTACTGCAGCTCGCCAAATTCCCGCTCCCGATGGCACAGATCGGGCAGCGTCAATGCCGCGCGCACCCGTTCAGTCAGGTTTACGGGCCCGGGGTTGAGAAGAATCAAGATGTCTTTGCGCATCGGCGGGCGGGCAGCGACGAGCTGCCGATATGGTTCATGAGCCGGCGCAGCACGTCGGCGGGAGCCAGACCCGGGCGGGGCGGCGTGGCCGCCGCACCCGGCGCGATCTTGAGGTGGACAAACACCGGCCCGATGCCGTTTCGCTCCCGTAGCGCCTCGTCCAGCAACGACAGGTCGTCCCCCTCCAAAACTTCCGCGTAGCCGCAGGCGGCAGCAATGGCGGCGAACGAGATGTCGCGCGCTACGGTGGGTTGGCCGCCGGTGGAATCGTGCACCTCGTTGTCCAGCAACACGTGCAGCAGATTCGGCGGATGGTAGGCGCCGAGGGTGGCCAGGTTGCCCATGCGCATGAGCGCCGCACCGTCGCCGTCCAGTACTACCACCCGTAGCTCAGGACGCGTGAGAGCTAGGCCCAGTCCAAACGAAGACGCGCAGCCCATGGAACCTACCATGTAGAGCTGATAGACGCGGTCCCCCAGGGCGTACAGCTCGCGGCCGGTGTAGCCCGTTGTGGCGATAACCACGCTTTTGCCCTCCGGCACGAGCCTGACGATGCGCTCCAGCGCTTCGATGCGGCTCGGCCGTGCCGTCGTCGGCGAGCGCCAGACGCTGCGCGGGGTCACCTGCACGCGGGGTGGCGGTTCCACCACCGGCGTGGGCTTGCACGGTGCGAACCGGCCGCTGCGTACCAACAGAGCATATGGCCGCTCGCGCTCACCAGACGAAGAATCCGCCCGCGCCAGCGTCTGGGCCAGCATCTGGGACGAGTCCGGCAAATAGGCCCAAGGGATTTCCATTGTGTCCAGCAGCGCCGGGGTGATGCGACCCATCAGCGCGTGCTGCGGCTCGTCGGCTGCCCCCGGCTCGCCACGCACGGTGACCAGCAGCAGCACCGGGATGCGAAATACATGGGTAAGCGAGGTCAGCGGGCTTACCGCGTTGCCGAGGCCTGAATTTTGCATCAGCGCGATGCTGCGCTTGCCGCCCACCCAGGCACCGGCGGCGGCGGCCACCGCATCGCCTTCGTTGGCCGAGGATACGTAGGTAAGCGCCGGGTCAGTGCTTACGTGGTTGATCAAGCCGGTCAAAAACGAGCACGGCACCCCGGCGTACCAGCAGTAGCCGAGAGCCGCCGCCTGCCGTGCGAACTCGATCGGATCGATCACGCAAGCGCCCCTTAGCGCTCGCCAGCGCTGCTTAGTCCGTAGGCGAAATCGACGGCGCGGTGCAGATCGTCCGGATTGTTCACGTCCAGCCAGTGACCGTTCACGTACAGGACCTGCACCGGGTGTCCACTGTCGATCAGATGATTGAGCAGCTCCGGTAGCCCGAGTTGCGGGAAGTCGGGCCGCTTGCGCAGCGCGTCGAGCGCCTGAAGCAGCCACCGGCGGCCAGCGCCTTGCACCCGCAGCATGCCGATCCACCGTCCGCTCACCGCGTCGGTCACGGGACCAGGCCGGGCGTGTACCCGCAGCAGCCGCACTTCCTGGCGGAACAAGGAGCGGTCGTCAGGGGCCGAACAATGAGCTAGATCGCACCGGCGCCCCGCGTGCGCCAGCGAGGACTCCACCACCACCGCCAATTCAGCCGGAGTCTCCAGCAGATCGCGCAGGATGTAGCTACGAAACAGCAGGTCACCGTAGCACACCACCGTGTCATCGCCGATGGCATCGCGGGCGCAGACCAGGGAGACCAGTTCGCCGCTCTCGGCATGGCTGAGGTTCTGCACGATCTCAACGCCCGCCATATCGATGGCCTGTGCCTTGTAGCCGGCCACCACGGTAATATTGTTGAAGGACTGCCGCTTAAACTCGTCCACCAATCTCTGCAACAATGGTCGTCCCGCTACCAGCAGCATGGCCTTGGGACGGTCCTCAGTAAGCGTGTCGAGACCTTCGCCCTCCCCGCGACTGGCCGCCAGCACCAGCGCCGAGGGGTTGCGCCGAGCTGCGGCGTACTGGCGTTCCGCCGCCAGCAGTTCGTCCGCAGACTGCAGCCGGAAAATCTCGTTGATCGGCGCGATCCGATCCTCCACGTTCACCAGCGTCTGGGTGGCGTGGATTTCGCGAGCGAGTTCCTGCATGGCCGACACAGCCGCGCGCAGCGTGTGGTTGGCCCAGATAACCATGCGAATGCCGGCGGCGCGGAACACGTCGGTGGGAGTGCTGTAGTACTTGGTGGGGACGATGATCAGCGGCGAGCGCTCGGCCCACTCCCTGGAGAAGGCCAGAATTTCGTCGGCGCTGCTTTTCTTGCTGTGGATCAAGATGGCATCGGCGCCGGCTTGGCGGTACGCCTCGGCGCGGCGCAGGGCTTCGTCCAGGCCCCAGCCCGCGATCAGTGCCTCCACCCGCGCGACGATAACGAAATCCGGATCCTTCTGGATGTCTTTTGCGGCGCGAATCTTGCCCTGAAACTCGACAACGTCGGCCAGCGGTTGGCGATTGCCGTTGATGAAGCTATTGGATTTGGGGAACAGCTTGTCCTCGATGCATACGCCGGCGATGCTCCGTTGCTCCAGTTTCTGCACCAGGCGGCGCATGTTGTTGAAGTCGCCGTAGCCAGTGTCGCCGTCGATAAGGATGGGAATGTGGCTGGCGTCGGACATGAACTCCAACATGTCTACGACCTGAGTCCAGCTCGCCTCGTTGTTGTCGCGCACGCCGAACTGAGCGGAGAGGGTGAGGCCGCTGGCCCAGATCCCCTTGAAGCCGGCCTCCTCGACGATGCGGGCGCTGATTCCGTTATGCGCCTCCATGAGGAATTCCAGCTCAGAGGAATTGAGAAGCGCACGCAAGGCGGCGGCTTTAGTGGGTTGAGTTGGGAGTCGGTCCATAAACGGTTCCTATTAAAAAACGCGGTATCTACGGCTGCAATTGCGGGAGTATCTCGAGGCGTGCGCGCTCGATGTCGCCTGGAAAATCGATCTCTATCCAGGGCAGGCCGGTGACGTCTTCCACCCCGAACTGGCCCGGCCCGGCCTCCAGCATAAGGTCCCGCAAGGCTTCTTCGTGGGGCTCCTGACCGCGCCCCGACTCCAGGTAGACCGAAGCCCGTGCCACCAGCGCGCGGCAAGATTGCCCGGACAGGCGAAAGAAACCGACCGACTCGCCGCAGACATCGAACGCGAGATCCGGTGCGACCTGCTTCCTGAATTCAACGATGCGTCCGTCGCGAACGCACACTTTCACCGGCTCTTCGCCGGGCTCAAAGTCCCGGTCCAGCAACAGGCAGTCTGGTTGCTGGGAACCCACTAGCGGATGCAGCATCCGTTCATCGTAAAGCACGTCGGCATCCATAAGTAGGGTGTCCTCTCCGGTCAATAGCGGCGTGCGTGCATGCCACACGGTGACGACGCTGCCAAGCTGATAATCTGGATTGAACACGGTATCGGCCGCCAGCGCCTGAGGTAGCCGCGCCAGCTCGGCACGAACCTGATCCGCCGCGTAGCCGACCGCCACCCATACCTCGGCCACGCCGCACTTGCGCAACAAACGCAGATGACGTTCCAGCAGGCTCTGCCCGTCAAAGCGCAGCAGGCATTTTGGCACGGCGCGGGACTGCGCATCCTGCGCCAGCCGCGTACCCTGGCCCGCCGCGAGTATCACCGCTTGCATGGCGCTCACCGCCAGGCGCTCGCGTCCGGCCAATGTGCCTGCTCAGACACGGAACACGTACTGCTTGCCGGGGTCGCGTTCGCAGTCGGGGGGGTAGCTCGCGCGCTTGTCAGCGTAGTAGCGCGCGCGCTGGTCCCCTTCCGACAGCTTGTTGTAGGTGACGTAGAGCACTCGGCGCGGCCGGTCGCTCAGGTTGGCGTCCGAGCGATGGGGCGTGAACGAATCGAAGAATACCACGTCGCCCGGCAAAGTCTCGCAGGGCACAAAATCCATGCTCGTGGTTACTTCGTCAGCCAGCGGTGCCCAGTTCGGGCCAAGCTGCCCCTCCCGGTGGCGTCCGGCCACGAGCTCCAGGCAGCCGTTGTCCCGGGTCGCAGCGTCAATGCTGATGAGCGCGGTAATGTATAAGCTGCCGTAACGGTCCCAGCCGGCCTGGGCATCCTGGTGGGGTGTGAAGCCGCCGCCGCCCGGAAGCTTGAAGTTGATCTTGTCCTTGAATATGACGGCCGGCTCGCCGAATAACTGGGTCACAGCGTCGCGCACTCCCGAACCGGTGAGCAGACGATTCAGGCCGGCGTGGTACGGGCAGTAGTTTTCGATCCGGTTGAGCAGCCGCCGCCCCGCCTCGACGCAGCTCTGCTCAAAATACATCATGTACTTGCCCGGCACTTCGGGATAGGCGGCAACCTCGTCGACCCAAGTCTTAATGCGCGCCATAGCGTCGGTTTGGTACAGGCCGCGAACAATCACGAAACCGTCGCGTTGAAACGATTTGATCTGGTCTTGGGACAGGGGCTGGTTCATGGTCATCCGTCGGTTCAATGCATCCGCATTGCGCATCAACTCGCCGCGCCGGTTCGGGCGCTTTTGCGCAGCAGCTTCCAGTAGAAAAACATCGCAAACGCCGGTGCGGCCACTGCCGCCACCGCCAGGAGCTCTCTCTCCAGCCCGAACCAGATGAGGATCGGCACGAAGAGTATTCCGTCGTCGGGATCGAAGCCAGCTGCTCCGCCGAGTTCTGCAGCACGCTCGCCTTGTAGCGCTTCAATATGCAGCACGAGAAAAAGAATCGCTGCAACGGAAAGGCCGGCCAGCACGCCCATTGGAATCGCACGCCATTCTAATGGCCCGTCCGAGAGCCCGACGCCTAGCCCAATAAATACCAACGCGTTGCACAAACCGTCGGCCACGAGGTCGTACTTGTGGCCGAACGCGCTCCGCTTTCCGGACAGACGCGCCAGCTCGCCGTCGGCGCGATCGAGCAACATCGACAGTACGAACAGCCCTGCCCCCCAAGCCAGCGCTGCCGGGGTGCCGACGGCGAGAATGGCGCCGGCGCTAAGACCGGTGAGCAGGCGCAGGGTGGTCAGGTGATTCGGCGCCACCGGAGTGTGGACCAGCGGCCGAACGCCGGACCGTACAAAGCGGTGGATCAAGGTGTTGTGACTCACGACGCGAACTCGATGTGGGCCGTTCCCGCCCGTCGCAAGGCCCTTGAGCGCGCCCGAAGATAACATGAATCGGGGTACGCGCCGGTCTTCCTCGGATCGGGTTGGTTCTGTTTGTGTCGCGCTTCGAATAGCGACGCGGTATTCGTTGTGGACATGGCTCGTTCTCCCTTCGATTGTTTGGGGCCAACGCTGGCCCCCGCCCTGCGTTGGGGTTTACCCATGTTAGGGTTTACCCTTAAATTCTAGCAGAAACTCGAAGTGCGGCGCCGATCAATTCCGCCACGGCGACCCGTCAGGCTGCACCAAAGTATATTCTATTGGTCGCGCGCGGGAGCGAAGTCTCTTGCCTCACGATCTGCAAGGGATGGATGGAGGTGGACACCTTCGGAGAAACTTCCGAGCGATTTTAAGCCCGGTTCAGGCGTGCCGAATGACGCAGTAGTAACTGATCCTATGTACTTTCATGGTAGGATAGTGCCGAGTCAATCATGCATTGATTGAATTTTATAACGCTGTACGCGGTCCACGTTTGCCCCAACAGAAATCGACCCGCTTTTGAGGGGAGTCGCATGATCGCCAACAATCAGAAATCGAAAAGACAATGACTGTTGGAAACACTGTCCAATTATCTGGGTCGTCCCAACGAGCCAATTCACCCGATCTGCGAAAGACCGGAATTCACCCGGACTACTGGTATCCGGTGGCCCTTAGCAAACGTCTACAGAAAGGAAAGGCAATCGGCGTCAGTTTCGCAGGCGATCCTATTGTATTGGTCAGAACGGAGAACAACACACTGTTCGCCCTTGAGGATCGCTGCGCCCACCGGCAGATCCCGTTGCACGTCGGCGCCGTGAAGGGGGAACACATTCAGTGCGGCTATCACGGTTGGACGTACGACGCGACAGGAAAATGCATAAGTGTTCCCTACCTCAGCGAGGACAAATCACTTCCTAATGGTGTGCGAAGTTACCCCTGTCAGGAAGCCTATGGACTCATCTTTGTTTATCCGGGCGATAAGGCAAACCTGGAGTCCGCCATCTTCCCGAATATCCCGACACACGCCAATCCACGCTACAAAACGCGCTATCTCGACCGTGAGGTTTATTGCCATTACTCCTTTATGCACGAGAATCTGATGGACATGAATCATCAGTTTCTACACCGTCGACTCATGGGCAGCATTAAAACAATTTTGAAGGATTTGCGTAAAGGCAAAAGTTGGATCGAGGCCGACTTTACCTTCGCGCGCACCACAGGCAAACAGCATATCGGCGAGAAATTCATTCTTAGAAGACGTTCGCAGCCCGATGAAGATGTCGGACGTGATCTGATGACGATCCGCACCGAATACCCGTATCAGACGTTAAAATTCTGGAGGGCGGGTAGCGAAGAGCCGTCGCTGGATCTTTGGAATGTCTATGTCCCCGTCGACCGCAAGCAGCGCACTAATCATACCTTTGGCCTAATGATGTTTCGCAAGCCCTCTATCCCTGGCCTGATGAACCTGCTTTGGCCATTCATTATCTGGTTCACGGAAGCGATCTTTGCGGAAGATCAGTGGATCGTTGAGTTAGAGCAAAAGGCCTTTGATTCACAGGGCGCCGACTGGAATCAGGAGATCTTTCCGCTTATTCAGGGACTGAGAAAGGTATTAGTTCAGCAAGGCATCCCGCTGTACTAAATCTTGGTTGAAGCTGCACCGGTCCGAGTTGCACGGGACAGACGCAGCCACGCTACCAGAGCAAATACTGGTGAGCAAATGGCTGCGCCGATCACGACAAATTCGAGCCAGCTCAACCAGGCTAACGGTCCGATCAGATACAGCGCATCGTCGATATCAAATCCCGCCACACCGGAAAAGGCCTTTTTGCCGGTGCCATCCAATTTCTCCAGGCATTCCCCACAGACCGACGAAGTGACAGTGGAGACAGCGGCAACCAGCCCCAGCAGCGGTGTCCATGTCCCCAAATCGGAATGACGCAGGCCCACGCCAATGGCAAGGAATAACAGCGCGGTCAAGATGACATCAGTGACGTAGTCGTAATTATGGCCCGCCGGGCTGCTCTTGCCGGACAAACGCGCCAGTTCGCCGTCGGCGCGATCCAGAAAGACGGATACGACCCACCACACTCCACCCCAGATTTCACCCGAGCGTGTGCCGTAACAGAACGCAACGATGGCCAGCAGCCCGCTTAAAAAACGCAGGGTGGTAAGGTGGTTAGGAGTGATTCCAGTATGCACGAGCGGTCGGACCAAAGAACGGGCCAGCCGGTGGGTCCAGGAAGCGTGCAGCGCCGTGGTATTGAGTGATGGCCACATCATGATTAAATAATCGCGGTCTCGGTCCGCTGCGCCAGCGTGCGGCCGCTCTCCAGTTGGTGCCAGAATATTAACATGGCAGACCCGGCAGGACTTCGCGAATTTAAAGGCGGAAAAAAGGCAGATAATGTGGCGGGGCTGTTTTCTCGGTAAAATTCCCACATTGGGTGTGAATACATGGCAGACATTGAAATTATTACGTCTGAGCAAAAACCCACTGAGGGAATGGTGACGCTCACTCATGTCATGTATGGATTGCATGCTTTCAGCGTACTGATGGGGGCGCTCGGACCGGTGTTAATCGTAACTGCTTTTCTCACCGGCTGGCCGTCGATTATCGCCATCATCGTTAATTACGCGCGGCGCCCGGACGTGCGCGGCACCTACCTCGATTCGCACTTCAGCTGGCAATTAAGAACATTCTGGTTTGCGCTGCTGTGGATAATGTTCGCGGGACTGCTCTTCATCAGCATCCTCGGCATCCCGCTTGCATGGACTCTGGCCGTCATCGTCGGGCTGTGGGTGATCTACCGCCTCACCCGCGGCTGGGTCGCGCTCATCAACAATGAACCGATGCCGATGCCAATCCAGTAACGCGCGCACTATCCATTGCCGGCAATTGGTGTAGACTACCGCGTATCAGCGTTTTATTCGTAACTTGGCGTTGTTGAAAGAAGCACGGAGGCCATCATGCGAGCAAGTTATTTGATTCCGGCAATGCTGGCAGCGCTATTTATTTCCGGCCCAGCGCGGGCTGATTCTACGCCGCCGGCCCGCGATCTGGATCCCATTATCCAGCAATTGCTCGATCCCAATAATATTCTTAGGGGCCAGTTTACAGAGGAAGATGTGCACGAGATTTTCGCGGTCATTCGCGCCAATTTGGCGGGCATACCGGCCCAGCCCTCCAAGCGGCTGCAAAAGAAGATGGAAGCGTTCGGTCGATCGCTGCAGGCGCGCGGCGCTCTGGTTGGCATTCTGCTCCTCGACCAAATGGAAGAAGACATGAAGCAAACGGTGCGCGAGCTGAACGAGCAATCCGGCGCCATCTGATTTAACTAATACGCTGAAGAGCCGGCCGCGCGGCCGGCTTTTTTGTTTTATTTGCTCGGGCTTTCCGTTTTTACCGTCCTCTGCGCCTCCGGCTGCGCAAATTTTCCCGCGGTAACATGCCCTGATACTTCCATGCCGGCATCGGGCGGAAGCTCCGCGTGCAAAAACAGCGAGGCCGAGGAAATAATTGCAATGGCGAGAAACGCTGGCCAGAAATCCGCCGCGACAATCGCGTGATGGCCCTGCAGGAGACTCGATAGCTGCAAAGCATACGCGCCGAGCGCCACGCCCACGCTTTGCGTGAGTTGCTGCGTCATGCTCGAAAAGCTCGTTGCCTGGCTCATAGACGGCTGGCTGACGTCGGCGAACGAAATTGCACCGAGTGCGGTGAACTGCAGTGAACGCAGGCAACCGCTGAAAAGTAATACGGCGACGATGATGAGGTGGGGCGTAGCAGCCGTGAATAGCCCATATGCGGCCAAGGCGGCGGAGGATGCAACAGCGTTGACCCTCAGCACGGTACGGAATCCGTAGCGCCGGAGGATTGTGGTTGTCAGGGTTTTCATGAACAATGCGCCCGCCGCCACGGCGGCGGTCAGCAAACCGGATTGCAGAGGATCAAGTCCGAAGCCGATTTGCAGCAGCAGCGGCAGCAGAAAAGGCGTCGCGCCGACGCCGATACGGAATAATCCGCCGCCCAGCACGCCGGCACGGAACGTGGGAAGCTTCAGCAGCGCCAGGTTAATCAATGGATGCGGGTTGCGCTGCGCATGCCAGGCGTAACCGGAGAGCAGCAGCGCGCCGAGCACGATGCAGGCGGACGAAATTTCCGCGGACAAAAGATGGCCGCCGAGCGCGGACAGGCCCAGCATCAACACCGACAACCCAATTCCCGAAAGCATGAATCCGCGCAAATCGAGCGGCGGCATATCTGGCTCGCGGATGTTTGGAATAAAGCGCAGCACCAGATAAAAGCCGATGACGCTGATTGGAATGTTGATCAGGAATATCCAGCGCCAGTGAAAATACAGCGT
Organism: Burkholderiales bacterium; assembly: GCA_035518095.1. NCBI lineage: Bacteria > Pseudomonadati > Pseudomonadota > Betaproteobacteria > Burkholderiales > Burkholderiales bacterium. The sequence continues at coordinate 25,623 of DATIXX010000066.1, forward strand.
GACCATGCCTCCCAGCGGCGGCCCGATAACCGGTCCGAGCAGCGCCGGCACCGTCAAATAGGTGAGCATTGCAACCAGCTCGCGTTTCGGCACGGAGCGCAGCAGTACGAGGCGGCCGACCGGCACCATCATCGCTCCGCCCATTCCCTGCAGGAAGCGCGCGCCGACGAACTGCGCGAGCGTGCTTGATGCCGCGCACAGCAGTGATCCGCCCATGAATACGGCGATCGCCGCGGCGAACACGCGGCGCGCCCCGAAGCGGTCGGCCATCCAGCCGCTGATCGGTATGAAAACCGCGAGGCTGACGAGATAGGACGTCAGCGCGAGCTTAAGCGCGAGCGGATTTTCCCCAATGTCCTTGGCAATGGCCGGCAACGAGGTCGCGATCACTGTCGAATCCATGGTCTCCATGAAGAGAGCGCAGGCGACGATCAGCGGAATTACGATCAGGCGCGGCATGGGTTGGAGCTTCGCGCAAGGCGCGCCACCGCGTTGCGGGTTTCCTCGTGGCACTGAAAATTTCGATGACTCAAGTTTTTAAGGCCAAGACCGCAGGCATGTATAAGATCGACTTGCATAACGCGGATTCCCGAGGCCAAACGTTAATACTATTTGAGGAGCCCTTCCGCCTTCATTGATTCCCGAATCGCGGGGCGCTCGACCATTTTCGCCAGGTAGTCCCTGATTTTGGGCCATTTGGTCAGATCGATCTTGTGAAAACGCGTCCAGTTGAGCACTGTGAATAAATACGCGTCTGCCACAGTGAACTTGTTTCCCATGATATATTGCCTGCCGTCGAGCGCGGAGGCGAGGTAATCAAAGCGTTTGCCGACCAGCGCCCGCTGCCTTTCCTTCCATTCGGGTGTCGTTTGCGGATGGAAAAACGCTCCGAGCGACTTGTGAATTTCGGATGCGATGAAGTTCAACCATTCCATCAGCCGGTAGCGCTCCATGGTGCCGGCCTTGGGTATCAATCCCGATTCGGGCTTCTGATCGGCCAGGTACTGGAGAATGACTGCGACTTCAGTGAAAATTTGCCCGTGGTCGAGCTTGAGCGCGGGCACGTAACCTTTTGGGTTGACCTTCCAGAAATCCTCCCCGCCGGCGGTTTTCATCGTGGCAAAGTCGACCTTCTCCAGGTCAAAATTGTAGCCCGCCTCGCGCAGCACTATATGCGGCGCCATCGAGCAGGCGCCAGGGTAGTAATAGAGCTTCACCTTGGTTTCCTTTCTTTGAGTTAATTAATCGCTGTGGCGCGGATTTAACATAAAAAAATTTAATGCAACCTAGTCGGCACCAACGACCCCCGTCAACGATTCCTTGCACGGTCGCGCAAGCCAGATGACCGGAATCAAAAGCAAAAACAGTATCGCGGATGCGTAGAAGATATCATTTGCCGAAAGCATAAATGCCTGTTGATCGATCACGCGATTCACCATGGCATGGCTTTGCCCGGTATTTAGGCCCAAGGCCTGAAGGTTTGCAAACGACTGCGTGGAAACCGGGCTGTAGGTCGTAATGTACTCAGCCAGCTGCGCGTGATGCAGGCTTGCGCGGTGGTCCCATAACGTGGTCACAATCGACGTGCCAAATGAGCCTGCGCTAATGCGCGCGAAATTGTTCAAACCGGTCGCAGCTGCAATTTCGTTCGGACGTAAGCCTGAAAGCGTGAGGGTGATCAGCGGAATAAAAAAAATAGCGACCGCTGCACCTTGCACGATGGTCGGTATCAGTATCGTGTAGAGGTCGGCCTGGGTGTTAAAGTGCGAACGCATCAGCATCACCACTGCGAATATCACGAAGGATGCGGTTGCGAAAACCCGCGCATCGACGCGTTGGATATTTTTCCCCACGAGAGGCGATAGCAGGATGGCGAGCAGCCCCACCGGCGCCAGCGCCACGCCGGCAAGGGTCGCGGTATAGCCCATGTGCTGCTGCAGCCAAAGCGGCAGCAGCACCACGTTACCGAAGAAGGCGCCGTATCCGAGCGAAAGCGACAGCGTGCCGGTCCAGAAATTGCGCCGCGCGAACAGCCGCAACTTCACGACCGGATGTTGCTCAGTCAGCTCCCATACCAAAAACAGCGCAAAACCCAGAACCGCGGTGATAGCCAGTCCCGTGATGAACGTCGAGTTAAACCAGTCGAGGTCCTTGCCCTTGTCGAGCATGACCTGCAGCGCGCCCACCCAGATTATGAGCAGCCCCAGCCCGACCGTGTCGATCGGAAGTTTGCAAGTCGACGTCTCGCGCTTGCTGTAAATGACCCACGTCACTGCCGCAGCGGCGATGCCGACGGGCACGTTGATATAGAAGATCCACGGCCAAGAAATGTTATCCGTGATCCAGCCGCCAAGCAGCGGTCCCACCACGGGCGCTACCAGCGTGGTGATGGACCACATTGCAAGGGCAGTGCCCGTTTTTTGCTTGGGATAACTCGAGAGCAGCAGTGTTTGGGAAAGTGGAATCATCGGTCCCGCCACTGCGCCTTGAATGACGCGGAAGAAAATCAGGAGCTCGATTGAAGGCGCGAATCCGCACAATAGCGAAGCAATTACGAACAACATGACCGACGCCAAAAACAGCCGCACCTGACCATAGCGCTGGGTGAGCCAACCGGTCAGCGGCAGCGAGATTGCGTTCGCTACTCCGAACGAGGTAATGACCCACGTGCCTTGCTCAGGTGAAACGCCGAGGTCGCCGGCTATCGAGGGCAGCGATACATTGGCAATCGAGGTGTCCAGCACGTTCATGAAAGTCGCCAGCGACAGCGCAATGGTGCCCGCGATAAGCGCGCCATCCTTGAGCGGCGCGAGCACCGCAAAAACCGGCGTTTTTGGGACGCGGGCGTCAGCGGTATTTGATGCGGCGGTCATAATGGCGTTCCGGTGAACTCGTTTTAGAGCGGTCCCGCCGGCGTTGTGGCGGGCGGTTTGGAGGCTCCAAATTTCACAAGATGGCCGGATTGCGTGCTGTTTGCGTGATCTGTCTTGCCACCCCGGCGCACCGGTTCCCCCGTGTTAGCGGCAATGATTGATTTTGCGCGCGCATCGGCGCCGGCATCCTGCGACTGGAATACGTCGGTCGCATAACTCGGCGTGTTCTGGGCAAGTTGCGGCAGGCGCGCGCCTGTGCGATTGTGCGTGTCGACATTCACCAGCATCGACAATCCGATT
>DATIXX010000067.1 GCA_035518095.1 Burkholderiales bacterium
CCGCAGCCAGTGTAGATAGAAAGCGATTGTTTTTCAACGCCGGACCGTTGCGCTAAATACGGATCGCATTTATGCCGCTTTTTGATGGTGGGAAACGCGCACCCGCGCCGCTTGGCTAAATCTTTGAGGTGGCCAGCATCCTTCGCATGAAATCATCGGTAATGGCCAAATCCATGTTCTTCTTTCTTTGGTCAAATACATTCTTCAGTCACCACGGAATGACTTTGCGGTCGCGCAAGAAATTTCCTGTCAAATCATGCGGCGCTTCAAGCGCAAGCCAAACGGCCGTTTCCGCGCCTTGCGAAACGTCACGTTTGGCATTCGGGCCGCCCATGTCCGTCTTGACCCAGCCCGGACAAACCGAATTGACCGCTATCCCGCCACGCAATTCGGCGGCAAGTATTTTGGTAACGGCGTTAAGCGCAGATTTTGAGATTCGGTAAGCGGCATGACCGCCTCCCATATCGGTAAGCGCGCCCATGCCGCTGGATATATTTACGATGCGACCGCTGCCACTGCGCTTGAGCAAAGGAACGAGCGTCTGTGACAGGATCAGTGGAGCAAGTGTGTTGGTCTCCAGCGTGGCGCGAACTGCGGAAAGCTTCACTTCAAGCCCGGAGCCGTCGTCGTCGGAAATAACACCCGCGTTGTTGATCAATACGTCGAGGAGACCAAAAGTCTGTTGCAGAAAATTGCGCAGGGCTAAGATGCTCTCGGGCTCAGTGACTTCCAACGGGTGGAACTGCACCGACAGTTTTTGGGCGGTGAGTTTTTCGACTGCCTGCTCGCCGGCTTGCGGATTGCGCGCCGTCAAAACAACGTGGGCGCCGCGGCTCGCCAGTTGACGGCACATCTCGAAACCGATGCCGCGGTTCCCACCGGTAACAACGACAATGGGTTTGCGCCCGTTCATGCCTTCGATATCAAGTTTACTAAATAATCATAAGCGAAATAATGCGATCAATGTAGTAAAAGCTACGAAGTTCTTTAAAAAATGGTTCTTGCAATTTGCTACCCCGAACTCAAGTCTGCGGCCAAGTTCATCGTGTCTGGCGCACGATGCGCACAACGACTTGTAGTGACGCAAACCTAATATCAATCGCGCTCCCGCGAAGCCTGCTTCATCAGCAAGGTCTTTCGCGGCTCCCAACCCAATTACTCAACCCGAATTTTGCCCTACGAGCTTTTCCCGGGAGATGGTCGAATCGCCTGGAAAAGTAGAAAAATTATCATCTAAAAACAGTAGATTAGCTTAGGCGTTAATATAAGACAAAAATGCGGTTTAGGTCACATATTTATTTGTCTTAGACGCCCATAATTTCAGCGGTAAACCGTCAAAAGGCGGAGGCCATACGTGGCTCTGAGAAGTGAGACCTCCAAGCAGTCGCGCGACTCATGCGGAGGTTTGGCGTCAATAGTGTACATGACGGCCATCGTTCTTCTGGTGGCAGGCTGCGCGGCATCAACAGTCGCGCCGGAGAACCCGCAGGTCGTCAGCGGCGTGCTCCCGTTCATTCAGGACGGCAAAACCTCCAAAAAGGAGGTTTTCAGTCGTCTGGGCGAACCCGACTACCGTCATGAGCGCGGTCGAATCGTTGCTTATAGCATGTCGATGTGCGCGGTTGAAGAAGTGGTGCCGTTTAGCGACGAGACTCGTTGCAGAGAGCCGGGGACCTATAACCTGGTTCTGGTATTCGGCCCACACAATATCGTCGAACAACATAGCCTGGTACGCGTGAGATGAATTCATATAGACATATCTTTACTGGCCCACTTGTCACGGCATGCCGACTCGTTCTGGTCGCTGTTGCAGGAGCGGGATTTGGCGGCTGCGCTTTGCTTCCAACCCCTACGGTGGTCGGCTACAGTGAAATCCCGAGCAAGACCATCGAATCGTTTGAGCCCGGCAAAACGACGCGCGCCGAGGTATTGCTGAAACTCGGGGAACCGGGCGAACGGTCAGAGAATGACCGAGTTTTCGTTTATCATTGGCAACAAGTAGCCGGCTTTAGCATGGTTCCAACTTCGCTCGGAGGCACCGTTACAAATGACCATTACCTTGGTTTCGAGTTCGGGCCTAATAATCGACTGAAGCGGGTTAAGGAGTTCTCCGGAGATTGGCTGCACCCTCTTGCCAGCCCAACTCGCGACTTTGGCCAATGGGCGAGCGATAAGCCTTAGGCTTCGCACTTGAAAATTGCGGTCGTAATACCCGTCAACTCGGAAACGTAACCGTAATTATCAATCCGTGACCGGACGGATTATCGCTGAGATCAATTGCTGCTCTATGTTGGTCGGCGATGTTCTTGATGATTGCTAAACCCAAACCACTTCCTGTTACCTCGGTTTCGCCTCGACGATAGAATCGGTCAAAGACACGCTCGCCAGTCGGAATTCCGGGGCCGGGGCCTTACCTTGGATTAACGATTTAATGGAAATGCCTGGATTTTTTGCTATGCCGTATGGTCTCGCCCCACATCGACGAGTAACGCAAACAAAATTACCGCGCTGCTATACGGCGACACGGGTCTTACAAAAAAATCATTAAAAAAAACTTAAGAAGTTAAATGGCAGGGTGCATGTTCAAGCACACAGAATGTCCGATGGACGGATCCGAACTTTCTGTGTCCGCAGCAAATTCGCTTCGGGCCGCATGATTTGAGCGGCACAGTGTTGAGATCGATCGATTACTCGCCCACAGTGCAACCGAATAATGCACTGCATTTTAGAAGCCGCGTTATATTGCGTTACATTTCGTTACAACATTTTGTCAACTGAATTGATAAATTTTGCGTTAAAGGGCAAATCGTATGGTCTAACTTGAGTAAGATCATTTAGCAAAGGAGATTCATCATGAAGAAGATTTTGATTGGCATTGCCATGCTGGCGCTCATGCAGGTGAATGGCTATGCATACGAAGCCGTCGCGAGAGTCGTAAGCGCAACTCCCATCACTGAGACGGTGAATCATCCTACACAGGAATGCTGGACGGCGCCCCAGCAAACTACTCAATATGTACCTCAACCGTACAATCCGGCCGGCGCTTTGATCGGCGGATTGGCGGGGGGGCTGATTGGCAGCACAGTGGGTCAGGGCACAGGAAAAGTTGCAGCCGCCGCAGGCGGCGCAGTGGTTGGAGCGATTACGGGTGACCGACTTGCCAACCAGGATGCCGCGGCGAGCACATATACGACCACAACGCCGGTCCAACGTTGCCAGCAAGTTGACAACTACCAAACTGTGACCAGCGGTTACTGGGTGACCTACGAGTACAATGGGCAGCTTTTTAAGACCCGGCTGCCGTACAACCCGGGTAATGAACTACGGGTAAATGTTGCGGTTACGCCCCGCTGACGCACTCGTTAATTCCTTGATTTAATGCTTGGAGCAATCATGTCGATTACGCGCACCAAAGTTTGCAGGGACCTACTTGGGCTCATGTTCGTATTTTCATCTGGATTGGCGTTTTATGGAGTCGCCCACGCGGACGAACATGGGTACCGCGGGCACGAATTTCGTGAAAGTGAATTCAGGCAACACCAATACCTGGATTCACGCTACCACCACAATCATTACTACCCGCCGCGCGGCTACGCTTTTGCCAAATTGCCGCCCTCACATCGCGTCGTTTATTATCACGGCGCGCCGTATTACTTTGGTGGTGGGATCTGGTATCGCCATATCGGCGTGAACTTTGTTGTTGTGGCGCCCCCATTCGGTTTGGTGGTGCCGATTCTACCGCCGTATTACACGACGCTTTGGGTAGGCAATGTGCCTTACTACTACGCCGATAACGTTTATTACGCGCCAAGCCCGCAAGGAGGTTACGTCGTTACTCAAGCACCTCCGAGCAACGTTGTCGTCGAACAGCAGCCATATAGTGCTGCGGCTCAGCAGCCGGGCAACGTCGTTGAAATGGGTCCAGCAAACAGTTCCAATAATCCGCCGCCGCCAAGCGTAAATCCCGGTTCCCCGCAGCCGGGAGGCGTAAATCCCGTTCCCCCGCAGTCGCCAAGCGTAAATCCCGGTCAAGAACCTCCGGGACAATTATTTGTTTATCCCGACAAAGGCCAAACCCAGGCACAGCAGACGCAAGATCGCAACGCCTGCCATAGCTGGGCTGTCAGCCAAACAGGCTACAATCCAGCCGCTCAGACTGGTGGTGAGCAAACTGGCGATAAGCTTGCGGATTACCAACGCGCACTGAGTGCTTGTTTAGAAGGCCGCGGTTATACCGTGAGGTAAAGAAAATCACGCTCGTGGGCGAGGGCAACTGATCGGACTCGGAGCAGGGTGGCGGCGAGTATTTTGTTACTGTGTCAAATTTTCCTGCCCGTGGTTGACTGCCAATTTCGCGGCGGTGGGCAGATCCGCTGCATTCCAGCCTCCTCCGAGTGCTTGGATGAGTAGCACGCTTGCGACGAGCCGCTGGCTGAGGATATTGACCGCCGTCCTTTCATTACTCAGTGCAGCAGCCTGTACCACGATAACGTTGAGATAACTCACCGTTCCCGCTTTATACTGATTAGTGGTCAACTGAACCGACAGACGCGCCGCCTTGACGGCTTCGTCTTGTACTTGTGCTTCCTGTTCAAGAATACGCAGCGCGGCCAAGTTGTCTTCAACTTCCTTGAATCCATTCAGTACAGTCTGGCGGTACGCTGCCACGTTGGCGTCGTAAGCGGCTCTTGCCTGCGCCGTCTGTGCGCGCCGCAATCCGCCATCGAACAACGTTTCAGCGAGCTGCGGCCCGACGGCCCAGAAGCGGCTTGGGACGGTAAGCCAATTTGACCAACTGGGACTTTGGAATCCACCGGAAGCCGACAGCGTTAAGTTCGGATAGAAGGCCGCGATAGTAACTCCTATTTGCGCGTTTGACGCAGCAACCAGACGTTCTGCTGCTGCTACGTCGGGACGGCGCTCAAGCAGATCGGACGGCACGCCGATGGGAACTGCAGGCAGACTCGTGTTGAGTGGCGCAGAGGGAATGGAAAAAATAGATGCCGGTTTTCCGACCAGCAGCGCAATCGCATGCTCGAACTGCGCGCGCTGCACTTCAACGTCGATGGCTTGTGCCTGCGTGCTCTTAAGCTGAGTTTCCGCCTGAACGACATCCGTTTTGGCGGCAGTGCCAACTGCATATTGGTTTAACGTGAGTTGCAGGGACTTTTGGTAAGCGACGACCGTGTCGTCAAGCAGTTGCTTCTGGGTGTCCTGCGCACGCAGCTGAATATAATCCTGTGCCAGCGCTGCTTGCGCGGAAAGCAGCGCCGCTTCAACGTCGGCAGCGCTGGCCTGCGCGCTTGCTTCATTCGATTCTACCGTGCGCCGGATTTTACCCCACAAATCCGGCTCCCAGGATGCATCCAGCGTTAACAGATAGCTGTTCTGTATGCCCGGCCTGATCGATTGGGACTGCGAGTTGCTGAAACCAGCGGGAGAATGGGAGCGTGATTCGGCT
>DATIXX010000068.1 GCA_035518095.1 Burkholderiales bacterium
CGGAACGCCACATCGATCACGTGCGCGCCGTTTATGCCTTCGGGCACCACAATGGCACTCACGGTGTCGGAATACCACTTCGGCTCCTTGGCGCATAGCTTGAGGCCCCAACCTTTCATAACCGCAGCGCGGACGCCTTCCGCCAAGTAATGGTGGCGGAAGAAAATGTTTTCCAATCCTTCTTCAAAAATGACGTTCAGAGATTCGCGCAGGCCATACAGCATTGCCAGCGCCGGCGTGTAGGGAAAGTAGCCGGTGGCGTTAGCCTTTATCATGTCATTCAAATCAAAGTAGCAACGCTTCGACTTCGCAGTCTGCGTGGCTGCAAGCGCCTTCTTGCTTGCACAGACGATCCCCAAGCCCGCCGGCAGCATGAGACCTTTTTGCGAACCCGTAATGGCCATGTCCACTTGCCATTCGTCCATGCAAAAGTCGATGCTGGCAAGAGAACTCACGGCGTCGACAAATAGCAGCGCCGGATGCCGCGCCGAATCTATCGCCCGCCGCACACCGGCGATGTCGCTGGTTACCCCGGTCGCGGTCTCATTGTGGCAGGCCAGCACGGCTTTGATTTTGTGCTGTTTGTCAGCACGTAAAGTTTCCTCTACGCGGTCCAGAGGAACACCTTCGCCCCACTCAACTTCCAGGATTTCCACGTCGTACCCTAGACGCTGCGCCATATCCACCCATAAATGGCTGAATTGCCCAAATCGCGAAGCTAATACTTTGTCCCCCGGGGAAAGTGTGTTGGTGAGAGCGGCTTCCCATGCTCCAGTCCCAGAAGAAGGAAAGATGAAAGCCTGGCCTTCAGTGGTCTTGAATACTTTCTGCAAATCGCCCAATACAGAGCGCGAAAGTTCGGGAAACTTGGAGGAACGATGGTCTTCCATTGCCACCACCATCGCACGCAATACGCGATCGGGAATGTTGGTTGGACCTGGAACGAACAAAAAATTGCGGCCTGGCGTACGTGGCATGTTGGTTTCCTCCTCGCTTGTTAACTTAAAAGACGTTTCCCGTTAAAAATACTAAAACAGAGTAAGTACGCGCAAATTACGCGCACATCTTACTTTTTGCACAGTCTCAGGAATCTAATTTGCCGCCAAAGGCAATTCAGCGGATTTGGAACAAATTACATTATAACCGTCTTAGCGATGAGCTGGACGATGCACTCGACCGCCGAAGCACTAATTTTCCCTAAACTGCTAATAATAAATGCTAACTTAGAAGCCCGCTATAGAAAATTCTTATCATTTAAATAAAGATTACTAATTATGTCGTGTTGCAAAATTTAAACCGTATAGTTTATTGGCGATAGCAAGCATCCGTCTTCCAGACTGCACTGACCAGGCGAGGCTACGGCGTCCGTGGGCCGGCGTATTAGCGGGTCGGCGGTTTGTTTGCCGCAATCCTTTTTTGCGATTACTATATGAGCACAACAATAATTACCCCAACCGGTCGAAGCGGCAATACAGTGGATTCTTTAGCTGTGCTGCCCGCATGATGGCTGAAATCCCCAAGCGGCAAACTAATTTGCCCAAACTGATAACACGGAGGAGACACACAATGAATACGGAAGCGACATTGAGCTCAAGGCCAACTCCCTATCGCTGGTTGCAGCTCATCCTAGGTATTATCTGCATGGTGATGATCGCCAATCTGCAATACGGCTGGACTTTGTTCGTGAACCCGATTTCGGAAAAGTACGGCTGGACCAGAGCTGCAATTCAAGTAGCCTTTACTATATTCGTACTGACCGAAACCTGGCTGGTACCCGTAGAGGGCTATTTAGTTGATGTGTTTGGCCCGCGCCTCGTGGTACTCGTGGGCGGAATTTTATGCGGCATCGGATGGACTCTGAATTCCTATGCCAGCACACTTCCCGCGTTATATTTTGCGGCGGCAATCAGCGGCATCGGTGCAGGCGCAGTGTACGGCACTTGCGTCGGCAACGCGCTGAAATGGTTTGCCGACCGGCGTGGTCTTGCCGCAGGACTAACTGCAGCGGGTTTCGGAATGGGCTCGGCGCTCACCATCATACCGATTTCTGCGATCATCAAAACCATGGGATACGAGGCAGCGTTCCTCTATTTTGGAATTGGTCAAGGTCTGGTCGTAGTCCTGGTGTCATTGGGATTGACCGCTCCACAATTTGTGGCGAGTGCTGAACTCGTAAAAAAAGCGGCTGCCCGTGCAACCTCTCCACAGGTGCCACAGACGCAGCGAGATTACCGGCCGCTGGAACTTCTGCGCCAACCCGTATTCTGGGTCTTGTACTTTATGTTCGTCATGGTGGCGGCCGGTGGCCTCATGGCCGTGGCGCAGTTGGCCCCTATTGCCAAGGATTTTAAAATCGCCACAATTCCGGTCAGTCTGGTGGGCATCACTCTGCCCGCACTCACCTTCGCACTTTCGCTTGACCGCGTGTTAAACGGCCTCACGCGTCCGTTTTTTGGCTGGGTGTCTGACCAGATCGGTCGGGAAACGACCATGCTGATTGCCTTCGGCTTGGAAGCAGTCGGAATCGCGGCGCTTTACACATATGGTCACGATCCCGTGCATTTTGTCCTACTGACCGGAATTGTATTTTTTGCCTGGGGCGAAATTTTCAGCTTGTTTCCGTCAACCTGCACGGATACGTTTGGGTCCAAATTTGCTGCGGCAAACGCGGGACTGCTTTATACCGCGAAGGGGACTGCTGCACTGTTGGTGCCGCTTGCAAACGTGCTTACTCGGGAAACAGGGAGCTGGCATGCGGTATTTCTCATCGCGGCCATAATGAACGCGGTTGCCGCATTAACCGCATGGTTCATACTGCGGCCGATGAGGAATGCGCACATAAAAGCTGATGCCCTAATTGCGCAGCCGGCCTGACGATCTGGTTCAGGTACTATTCGCAATGCGTTGCTGCGCGTCGTCAAGCTGGCATCGATTGCGCGACGTGCGCGGAGCTTCTTCAAGAAAGGCAGGGCCAGCGCCCTGCCTTTTTTGTTTACCGGATCACCCAGAACGATATACTAATTTTCAAAGGGTCCTGTAAGGCGAGTTTTATTCAGTCTCCTTAAAGTGCATGCCGCAACTCGACGCTTTTCTTGCATCGCCTTCGTTCATCTTAGTGCTGATTGTAATAACCGTCGCCGCACTGGCTCACGGCACCCTGGGCTTTGGTTTTCCGGTGATTTCAACGCCGGTGATCGCGATGATGACTGACATCAAGACCGCGATCCTCACCACGCTGTTTCCAAATATCGTGATCAACCTGGTTAGCATCGTCAGAGGCGGGAACTGGCGCTCGAGCATAGGCAAATACTGGCCAGTTGCAATCTACGTGCTGATTGGAACCGTTGGCGGCACGCACGTTCTCATCTCGGCTGATCCCGAACCGCTGAAGCTGCTGCTTGCCTTTATGATCCTTGTGTATCTCCAGCAAGCTCGCTTTCGCAAGCTCGATTGGTCGTGGCTAAAGCGCCATCCGCGGGCAGCCGCGCCGCTGTTTGGTTTGCTTGCGGGTTTCCTGTCTGGAACGGTAAATGTGGCCGTGCCTCCATTAGTCATTTACTTCATGGCGCTGGGTCTGGCCCCGGTTGCTATGACCCAGATTCTCAACCTCTGCTTCCTTGCCGGAAAGTCTACGCAAGCAGTCACTTTCGGGATTTCCGGCCAGATCGGTCTCACTACTCTTGTCGCAACGGCGCCTCTAACGCTTATTTCAATTGCAGCTCTGCTGTTCGGAATGCGCATTCAAAGCCGCATTCACCCCGAAATATACCAGGGGCTGCTAAGGAAGGTATTGTGGGTGATGGCGGCAATACTGTTTATGCAGGTAGCGTGGCATTATCTGAGATGAATTTTGCCATCATGCTCCAAGCGGCTCAATGTTTCAGCTGAGAGATTGAGATACGAGGCAAGCTCCTTCTTCGGCACCCGATCAGAAAGCTCCGGGTGTTTGCGCAAGAAGCGCCGGACACGGCCCGGTGCGTCGAGCAAATGGAGAGTTATCGTATGCGCCATGATTTCGCTCATGAGATGCATGACTTCATACTCAAACGCCTGTTTGATCTCCAGGTGATGGTCGATAAACGCGACCCATTCGGGTAGGGGCAGCTTCGCCACGCGTGCCTTGGTGACCGCTATGATGCTATAGGGTGCGGGGGTCTTGAGCTTCCACGCTGCGTAGCTGGTTTCAATGTTGCACTCATCGGCAAAGCGCAGGATCATTTGCCTGCCCTGCTGATTGGCGACCACGCGTTTTAATATTCCGTCGAGAATAAAATACTGCTCCATTTCCAAATCGCCCTGGTGAAGCAAGCATTCTCCTTTTTGACAGTCAACGACTACCAGATGAGCTTCCAGCTCGACCCTTTCGTCAGCGGTCATCAGCTTCAAGACGACATTTTGCTTGAGCTGTGCCCGGATGATGCTTTTTTCGGGGTGGTGCGCTACCAAAACCATAGATGATCTTTATGGGGCGCAAATCCGACGTGCTTGATGCGGGGAAAAATTGACTTTGATCAAGAACCGGAATTGATGCCAGTCAACGATATATCTGCCACAACTCGCTATGATACGATTTTAACTTCGGATTGTTAAGATTTTTATACAAAATATCTCGAGCGGCGGATATCTTGAAGCGACGCTGCCGCCGTTCGTAAAAAACGCTTACGCCGAGACTAATAAATTTGGAGAATGGAGATAAAGAATCATGGGAATCGTCACTGAGAAATCATTAAAGCAACCTGCGACGGAAACTGAACCGCAATTGATCAGCGGCGGGCAAATTGTTGGCAAAATGTTAAAGCAAGAAGGGGTGAAACATATCTTCACCATTTCGGGCGGGCATATCATCGATATCTACAATGGCTGCCTGGACGAGGGTATCAAAATCGTTGATGTGCGTCACGAGCAAGTCGCAGCCCACGCCGCAGATGCGGTCGCGCGCATTAGTGGCAGCATAGGTTGCGCGGTGGTGACCGCGGGTCCGGGCACTACGGATGCGGTCACTGGCGTCGCCAATGCATTTCGCGCGGAAAGCCCGATGCTGCTCCTAGGTGGTGGCGGCCCACTCAAGCAATACAAAATGGGGGCGTTACAGGATCTTCCGCATGTGCCGATGATGGCCCCGATCAGCAAGTTCGCTTCGATGGTGATGACGACTGACCGCTGCGCGGAAATGATGTCGCAGGCGATCCGCGAAATGTTCAATGGCGCACCGGGGCCCGCCTATTTGGAATTTCCCCACGATGTGATCGACGGCAAGGTGGACGCCGCAAAGGTGCGCATTCCAAAAAATTTCCGCGTCAAGGGCGAATTTTTGGGCGATCCCAACGAGCTTGCAAGGGCTGCCGAGGCTATCGCCAAGGCCGAGCGCCCGGTGGCACTGTTTGGCACGCAGGCACGCACCTGCCGTGCGCACGACGCGATGGACCGCTTCGCACGCCAGTTCAATATCCCAATTTATGTGAATGGCGCCGCGCGCGGCTCGCTGCCGAGAAAACATCCCTACAATTTCATGCCGTCCCGCAAGGTCGCTTTTGAAAATGCCGACCTGATTTTCCTGGCGGGCACGCCACTCGATTTCCGCATGGGCTACGGCAGGCGTCTCAGCGCAAAGGCGACGATTGTCATCCTCGACATGGATTACCGCAATGTCGGGTACAACCGCGATTTCGATATCGGCTTGGTCGGCAACATCCGCGCCATTCTCAATGCCATGTGCGAGTCGTCTAAAGGCGACGTGGCGCGCAAGCACGAACCGTTCATAAAGATGCTGCGCGAGGAAGAGGAAAAGGTAAGAGGCAAGAACGACGCGATCATCAAGGCCGGCACCAAGCCGATCCATCCCGTTCGGCTGTGCCACGAAATTAATGAGTTTCTGCTGGAAGATACGGTTTTCATTGGCGACGGGGGCGATATCGTGACGTTCTCGGGCTCGATCGTCAAGCCGCACAAACCGGGCGGCTGGATGGACCCGGGTCCACTGGGTACCCTGGGCGTGGGGACTGGGTTCGCGCTGGCGTCAAAATTGACACAGCCCGAGCGCGACGTTGTGGTCCTGTTTGGCGATGGATCGTTCGGACTCACTGGGTTTGACTTCGAGACTATGGTGCGCAATAAATTGCCTTTCGTCGGCGTAATCGGCAACAACTCTTCCTGGAACCAGATTCGTTACGGGCAGGAAAGGAAATATCCGGGACGCGGAGACGTAGGCAATGTGCTTGCCGATGTTCGCTTTGACAGGTTTGCCGAGGCAATGGGCGGCGTCGGCATACGAGTAACCAAGCCCGAAGAGATCCGTCCGGCGCTTGAATTCGCGCGGGACTCCGGCAGGCCCGCGCTCGTGGACGTGGTAATCGACCGCGACGTGTATTCGAGCGGCACCATGAATCAAACCATGTATAAGTAGCGCGCTGTCGCGGGTCTAGCGGCGTTGAATTTTACGCGCCGCGCAAGACATTCTTTTTCTCGTTCATTTATAATCCAAATTCATCCGCGTCAGCCTGCGGAGGAAAAGGTTTGATTTTCGCGAGGAGAGAAAATGGATAAAGCTCTGTCCGGTATTCGCATTCTCGACATGTCGCACGTGCAGGCCGGACCGACCGCTTCGCAATTGATGGCATGGCTCGGTGCCGATGTGATCAAGCTTGAGTCGCCGGCGGGCGATGCTACCCGCGCGCAATTGCGCGACGTGCCTGATGCGGACAGCTTGTACTTCACGATGCTCAACTGCAACAAGCGTTCGATTACGGTGAATATGAAAAACCCCAGCGGCAAGGAGGTATTCATCGAACTCCTGAGAAAATGCGACGTGCTGATGGAAAATTTCGGACCCGGTGTGCTGGAACGCCTGGGTTTCGGGTGGGAAAAAGTGCAGCAGATTAATCCGCGGATCGTGATGGCGTCGATCAAGGGCTTTGGCTCAAGCGGCCCGTACGCGGACTTCAAGGCTTACGAGAACGTGGCTCAGGCGATGGGCGGAGCGATGAGCACCACCGGTGCTCCCGACGGCCCGCCCTATGTGACTGGAGCACAGATCGGAGACTCCGGAACGGGGTTACATCTGGTCATCGGCATTCTCGCCGCCCTGCACCAACGATACAAGAGCGGCAAGGGTCAGTATGTGGAAGTCGCGATGATGGATTCCGTGATGAACTTGTGCCGCGTGAAATGGCGTGACCACCAGCGACTGACACGCGGCGTCCTTTCCGAGTATTCTGCGCCGACGAAGAGCCTCAAGGCGACGCCGCGCGCGGGTAACGATTCCGGAGGTGGCCAACTCGGCAACGCGATTCAATGCAAACCGGGCGGCCCGAACGACTATATCTATGTCGTGGTGCAGGAGGCCGTGTGGGGAGCGCTTGCCAAGCGCATCGGCGGCGAGACGCTGGCACAAGATCCGAAATTCTCCACCATTGGCGAACGGCGCAAGAATCAGAACCAAATGTGGCGGCTGCTTACCGAATTCGCATCCAACTACACCAAGCGGGAACTGATGGCAATCCTAAACGAACTCGATGTGCCGTGCGGTCCGATTATGAGCACCGAAGACCTTGCCAACGACGAACATGTCAGGCTGCGCGAAATGTACGTCAAGCTCGATCACCCGCGTCGCGGGACATGGTATAACCTGGGCATGCCCATCAAACTATCCGATTCTCCGGTCGAGATCAAACGCTCGCCATTGCTTGGCGAGCATACCGAAGAGATCCTGAAGGAAATCTTGGGCTACGACGATTCTCAAGTTGCCGCGTTGAAGCAAGCGGGCGCGTTTACCGCACCTCCAAAACCGGCTGGCTAACGCTTCGCCGGAATCGTTTTTTTTGGCGAACAAACCAGTGGAACGGCGCCTGCTTTCAGGTCACCGCATCGTCTACCCATAATTCCGCTTTCGCCAAAGGAAAACTATGCGCATTGCAATTGTCGGTCAGCAAGATTTCGGGAAAGCGGTACTTGAAGCATTTCTTACCCGCGGCGACGAGGTGGCCGGGATATTTTGCGCGCCCGAAAAGGAAGGCGCCAAGCCCGATCCGCTGAAAGCCGCGGCGCAGGAGAAGAGTTTAAAGCTATTCCAGTTTCCGTCGCTAAAAAGCAGCGCGGCGCGTGACGCCATGCTGCAGCTTAATGCTGACCTCGGCATTATGGCTTATGTGCTACAGTTTGCGCCCCAGGACTTCGTGAACATTCCAAAAAAAGGGACTATCCAGTTTCATCCGTCGCTTCTGCCAAAGTACCGCGGCCCCAGCTCCATCAACTGGCCGATTATCAGGGGCGAGACCAAGACCGGCCTTAGCATTTTCCGCCCCACCGATGGTCTCGACGAAGGACCGATTGTGCTGCAAAAAGAAACGCCGATTAACCCTGACGATACGCTGGGAAGCATCTATTTCGACCGCCTGTTTCCGATGGGCGTGCGGGCATTGCTTGAGGCGGCCGACTTGGTGATGGCTGGCAAGTATCGCGAAATCGCACAGGATGAGAAGCAGGCCTCGTATGAAGGCTGGTGCCGCGCGGCAGAAGCCAAAATCTACTGGCACAGCCACGTAGATTTCATTTACAACCTCATCCGCGGTTGCAATCCAGCGCCGGGCGCATGGACGACGCTGGCACGAAACAAGATTCAGTTGTTCGATTCGCGCAAGCACCTCGCACGCACATACGCCGCAGTCATGGGTAAGCCGGGGGAAGTTGTCGCGATTGGTCCGGAAAGCATTTCCATCACCGCCCAAGGCGGCCGCATCGAAGTTTTCAAGCTAAAGGCAGAGGGCGGGAAAAAAATGCCGGCAGCCGAATTTGCAAAGGAAAGCGGTTTAAGCGTTGGAACGATGCTCGACAGCTAGCCGTCAGCGACCTGCGGGTGATCCGCAGCGACGGCTATGGAACTACCCCGTGCTAACGTCACCTTAGGAACTGCGCTCTTCCGCCAGCGTCTTAGCGAGCAGCTTTGCAAGCGCGTACACCGCATCGATGTGCGGCGTCGGCGTGTGAGTAAGACGGCCGAGTTCCACCAC
This sequence comes from Burkholderiales bacterium, assembly GCA_035518095.1. NCBI lineage: Bacteria > Pseudomonadati > Pseudomonadota > Betaproteobacteria > Burkholderiales > Burkholderiales bacterium. The sequence continues at coordinate 9,006 of DATIXX010000068.1, forward strand.
CGAGCCCACTAATGCTTCAATTTCCGGCTCA
>DATIXX010000069.1 GCA_035518095.1 Burkholderiales bacterium
GCCGCGGCATAAAGTCGCCGGGGTAAACGATGACTTCGACCCAGTCCCGGTAGTAATCAAGGCCCAGATTGAGAATCAACAAGCAGGCCTGGGCGGCAATTACCATGCACATTTCTTCCGTCAATTGCAATTCCGCCGCGCCGCTGATTTGCTTGTTGCCGAGAAAACGCTGCGTCAAATCACGCAGACGTCCCTTTTCGTCGGCAGTGAGTGCACGCAGGAAAGGAAAACGCGAACAAATTTTCCGCCACAGAACTTCATCGACTGCGGCATAACTTGGAGTACGCCGCCTGCGCCAGGTTTTGAGTCCCCACATCGTTTAAGACGCTCAACCCGACTCTTCACGTCCCTGCTTCACCTCCAGCAAGGCAGCCGGCTCGCTCTGCTCCAAGTCCAGTTCGACACCTTCGATGCGCTTGAATTTGTCGCTGATCTTCCTGCTGGTCGTGTGCACTTCTTGAGCGTCTTCATGCGCCTGACGGATATGGTTGGCGAGATTTTTCATGCGCAGATCAAAACGTTCAAAATCTATGCTCAATTTGGCGAGGGCTTCTTTAATAACGTTCATATGCTTGCGCATTTCCACATCTTTTAATACTGCCCGGGCAGTGTTCAGCACCGCCATCAGCGTGGTCGGGGACACGATCCACACCCGCTGTTGCATCGCGTAATCCACGATGTCGAAGTGGTAGGCATGGATTTCAGCAAACACCGCTTCCGCAGGAACAAACATCACCGCGCCGTCCGAAGTTTCATTGGCAATAATATATTTCTGGCTGATGTCATCCACGTGTTTTTTGACGTCCGCCTTGAACTGGCGCTGCGCCTGGGCACGTTCGATTTCGCTGACATCCGGCGCGAACATACGATGATAGTTTTCCAGAGGGAATTTGGAATCCACCGCGACCATGCCGGTGGGCTCGGGAAGTCGCAGCACACAATCCACGCGGCTGCCGTTGCTTAATGTGTATTGCATGGCATAAGCGGAGGGCGGAAGGATATTTCTCACCAGCGCTTCCAGCTGCACTTCGCCAAAAGCGCCACGCGAACGTTTGTCCCCCAGCAGTTCCTGCAGGCTTACCACGTTGCTGGTAAGCCCGTCTATTTTCTTTTGCGCCTCATCTATAGTGGCAAGCCGCGCCATCACATTAGTGAAGGTTTCGTTGGTCTTTTTGAATCCTTCGTCGAGGCGCTCGCTTACCTTCCCGCTGATTTGCTGCAAACGTTCATCCACCGTGGCGCGCAGCCGATCAGAAGTTTGCGTGAGCTTCTCATCAAGACGGTCGCCCTGGCGGGTGAAGCCCTCATGCAAATCCTTGAGCATGGCGCGGTGCTTTTCCTCCATTATGGCGGCAAAACGCCAAACCATCCCAATCAGCACGAGCAGCACCAAGCCCGCGATCACGCCCACAACAATTTCGCCCATAAACGCTCCTGCCGCCAGTATAGCTTATCAGCGCAAGAGCTGCCTTCTTGGGGCTGAACGCGTTTGGACGATTGGTTGCTGCGGGTGAGTCGCGATAACGGTTATCCGCATTCTGGGACTGCGCTCCGGCCCAGCCAACGGTATAGTCGGCAAGATCGGATTGGCGCTGACGGACTGGATGCACATGGACTGATACGATGGCCGCCTCGTCGACACTAGCGACGGGGATTTACCTGGTTCCGAAAATGCAAACATCCCCGTTTCGGTCCGGTCTTCGTCGACTGCATCGATCCCTAAGTGAATCGGCTCGAGGCCAATGGTTTGGTGGAGCTGGCGCCGCAGTTAGTTGCCCCCGCGTTAGCGAATGACGTGCTCAATGCGACTGAGAATCGCATGACGCGCCGCTGTCGCTAAAAGGCGCAGAAGTCACCACTCTGGCGGGGCGAGCGTGGACTAATCTGAGCGCGGTCGGTTCAAGGCCAGGGATCTCAGCTATTCCGCGAGCGCCTTGTAGGTGAACTCGCGCGTCCAGTTCGTGTATTGCTTGCCGTTCACTTCGACGTACATCTTTGCAAGCGCGTTCACCGGTCCGTCGTTCTGCGGCGGCTGCATCATCAGATCGCGGCCCATCGACCACACGACCCGACGGTCATCGAGATTCCCGAAATAGTAGTCGACTTTGCTCGTGTCGAGGCCGTGATAGCCGGTCGCAGTGGTCAGCTCGACCAGCTTCTCGTTCTTGTCGGTAAGCGGAAACTCCTTGCCGTAAATGTTGGCAAGTGAAACGTCAAGCGGCAGCCAGCCGTAGTTAGGCGCATAGAATTCGATCCAGCAATGGTAGCTCGCGTCCACCTGAACACCATTGAGCGTGGGTTTCAGCAGCGAGCCATATACCATACGAACGGGAATGCCCGAGGCCATCGCGAGCGAGGCAAACAGAGAATGGAAATCGGTGCAATTGCCTGTCTTGGTTATAAGGCAATAGTCGGTGCTGCCAACGGCCGAAGCCTTCAGATGATCGGGGTACTTCACCCAGTAGTCCACATTCTGCAGCGTCCAGTCGTACAACTTGCGGGCCGCGATGATGGGATTCGTTTCTCCGCCGACAATCGAAGCCGAAAGCTTTTTGACCCGATCGTTCACCACGACGTAGGTGGTGGGTAGAAGGTAACGAGCCAGGGCCTCGCGCTCGGCATCCGTTAGCGGGCGTGTCTTGGACGGATCAACGCTATTGCGGATCTCCGATCGGCTCAAATCGAACGTCTCGGTAATCGTGATTGTCGGCTCGATGGATCCACTCGCCTCGAGATAACCGACGCGGTTGCCCCAGGAATCGTGGTCGTAGCTGACGGGATACGGGCTCGCCACCTTAAAATTCGTAATTACGGAATACCCGTCATCGTTGGGCACTGCGAACCATACTCGTACCCGGTGAGCATCCTTGGGGACGTGCACCGTCAACACATTCCGTATCTGGAACGACGCGTGATCCACTTGAGTCGCCCCCGCGATGTTGATGGAAGCAAGACTGATGAACGAGAACAAAAGCAGCGTTTGCAACACGGTTGGAAGATGAACAGATCGACGCAGCATAATAAGCTCCTCGTATGACATCCAAGAAACAGTTACGGCCAAAACCCGGAGCGCTCAAGTCGGTTCTACGGCGCCAGGTCGTGAATCTCTAGCGCACGATGACTGTCAGCGTGCTCAAAGCGAGAATATGACGTTCAAGGTTCAAGGCCTGACGCTAATCATACACTCGCGACGGAAAGCGCCGCTCGACTTAATTGCTGGGGTTCGAGGCCATTCGCTGAGCCGTCTATGTGCAAAACGGGGCACCGCTTCGCCGCTCTAATCCGAATCAATCAAACTTGGCCGAAATAGCTCTCAATTTGATGCGCCAGGTTGATCCAAACTCGTGAAAATCATTAGGCCTCATTCAGTCTTTTCTCGCTACCCGCAAATTCATATGTAGGCCACAATGGAACTGTGGTAGGTTAAATCGTTATTGACAACTTTTTTATTAGGAGACAACCATGGCCTGGAGCAAACCCGAATTTACCGATATGCGTTTCGGTTTCGAAGTTACTATGTACATTCTGAACCGCTAATCGCATTTAAGTTCCATTAGGAAAAAGGGCTGCTGAAGAAGCAGCCCTTTTTTATTCCAAGCTCCAATTTGTCCAGCTAACCGCAAGTATTCGACGCGGGTCCTATCGCTATCGGCTTTTCCCGTTGGAGCAGCTTATATCGGTTGCATCTCGTAGGACCCACGTTACTCGAACGGCGGGATGACAATCAAAAACACTTAAAGTCGGGTTTCGAACCAAGGCAATCATTCCGGCCGACTCCTAATCCGGATTGTTATTTCGAGTCCTTGTGGGGAAAGTGGTTATGATCAATACATTCGCCACCACAGGGCGCGGCCGCGAGCATCGGGCTTGTCGGTCACCCGTGCTTGAGCTTCAACGCCAGGATCGCGCCGGCGAGCACGAGCGTCACGGCGTTGGCAAGGATCACTGGCAGTGAATGGATCATGAGCCCGTAGATGAGCCACAGCAGAACGCCGGTGCAAAAAATCAGGAACATGCCGAGCGAGACGTCTTTGGCGGACTTCGTCTGCCACGTGTGAATCAGTTGGGGCAGAAAGGCAATCGTGGTCAGGGTACCGGCAACCAGTCCGACAAACAAGGCGATATCCATAAAGGAAGCTCCAATCAGCGCTGAGTAATTTGTGCCGGATGCCCAAGGTTTCGACACAATGCCGACATTGCCGCTGACTGTGCGATCCTTTGACCCTCGGCAAGCACTTTTATGCAATTGGCCAGGCCTGCGCCGTTGAAACTGAAGATTACGGCACTGACGCTCTAATTGAACACCATTTTAAGGTACTCGCGCGCTGCCAAGCTAATCCTTCAGAAAAAGAGCTGTGTGATTGACAAAAAGCTCCGCATATTGAAACAGAGCGCCGTGTCCGGAGTCGGGATACAAGATCAACTGAGCATTTTTCAGATGTTTGAACATGAAATACGCATTTTGGTCGGGAAGCATGGTGTCGTTGCTGCCGCTCACGATAAGGACGGGCTGGTGGATGGCTTTCAGAACGGCGTTCTCCGGATCCTTGGTGGCACACCATGTGATCAACGCTTTGGCTTGCGGATCGGTTATCGCCTTGCCGCTATCCGGATCTCTATCAACGGTTCTGACCTTGGCGCGCGCGAGGAAAGCCCGGCCTGCAGCCTGACTTGCCTCTGACTGGGTAAAAAACAGAGGCAGCCTCGGATCGGGTGCGTCCCTATGTGAATATGCTTCAGCCAGTACTTTCATCAAATGCTCTTCGCCTCCTTGCGGGGCGGTGCCTACCAGCAAAATCTTTCTGACCAGTTGAGGATGATCAGCCGCTATTTTTTGCGCGATAAAGCCGCCCAGAGAATATCCGAGGAGGTCGACCTTCTTCAAACCTAGGGCGGATATAAAATGCGCGGCGTCCGCTGCCATTTGGGCAACATTGTCAGGAGTCTTGCCGCCGGATTTTCCAACTCCAGAATTATCGAAGACGACTACAGGCCGATCTTTGGCAAGGGGGTTGACGACAGCCGGGTCCCAAGAGTCCATATGCCCTGAAAAGTGCTGCAGGAAAACCAACGGTGTGCCGGCGCGCTTCCCAAAACTACGGTAGGCAAACTTAATCCCGCCAGCGTCGATGAATTTGGTCGGTTCAGTTTCCAGTTTGTCCGATTTCTCTCGGGCATTCGCAACTGTTTCATCCGCAACAATAAACACTGCGTTATTCCAGAGAAGCGGTAATCTAAGATATGACATGATTTTGGTCTCCTTGATTGAGGTTTGAATAAACGGATGGATTCGACTGGACCATCAGCAAGGGAGTGCTCGCCTTGATAAAGGCGCACATACGCGTATATTATACGCATATGCACTTATGTCAAGACACGCCAAACATTTTATGAGTAACGCCACCGACTTGCAGTCCAGACCGTGTAATTGCGCAGGGCTGCGCGAAGCGGCCCGCTATGTCACCCAGTTGTACGACCGGCATTTGGCCGGCGCGGGTCTGCGCAGCACCCAGTTCTCGATCCTCGCCAGGCTAAAGCGCCTGGGACCTACCACCATCAACACCCTGGCGCAAGACATGGTGATGGACCGGACCACGCTAGGACGGAATATCATGCCGCTGCAGCGCAGGCGTCTCATTGCGGTGAGGAGAGGGCGCGAAGACGGACGAATCAAGGAACTGCATCTAACGAAGACCGGACTCGTGCGGTTCGACGCGGCATTCAAAGCATGGGTCAAAGCACAAGCGCAATTTGAAGCGACGCTCGGGGGCGACCGCGCATCGGCGTTGCGCGATCTTCTGCGCGCAGTCGTCGGGAGCGATTTCCGCACCGACATCGACCCGCGGAGTAAAGCGGCGGGCGGCTATTCAAGGTAACATACTCGGCGAGTTGCCGATTCAACGCAGCAACGTTAAACAAGCGGACCTTCGCACGCCAAAAAAAAGTAGTCAGGTCTTGAATCTTGAAGCCTGGATGCTAAGCATCGTAATCTAAGGGACGATATTACGTTCAAGATTCAAAACTTGACCCTTTCGTTGTATTTGCCCATCTGGCTAAAACTGTCAAAGCAGCGTCGTCCGGCGACGATCCAGTGTCACAGCAACGATCTTTTTTCGCACTACGAAAGTGCGGGCATCGCACCACCAAGGTGCAACTCCGGGGAACACACGTGCTGAAGTACTTTTCAACGTTCTGGCCGCCCAACGGCTGCGAATCAAAATAGATGGTTTCGTTACTCTTCGGCAAACCTAAAAAATGCCCTGAAATTCTCATCGAAAACTCTTGCAATACTGTGCGATAGCTCACAACCAGCGGCGTTTCGGCACAGTTTATGCTGCTCACTCCAGTAGTGATCCTCTGGAAAACGGCTATGCGAATTATTGGTACTGTGCTCATGCTGGGGCTTCTGCCTTCGTTCGCAGTTTGGGGCGAAGATACGCCGGTCAATGTGTTCGCGAGCGGCTCGAGCATTTTCATGGTTCGGGCGCAATACCCTGGCGGCAGAGTTAACTACGGTTCTGCGATTTTGGTCCAGCCTGGTAAATTCGTGACCAACTGCCATGTCACACGGCAAGCCCAACGTATCGTAGTCGTTCGCGGCTCAGCGGCCTGGAGCGTCGAATCCCAAACGCCGGATATAGAGCACGACCTTTGTATATTGGCGGTGCGTGACGCTGTTGGCGAGGTTCCCGGGTTCGTTAAACCGGGCGAGCTTAAGGTCGGTGAAAAAGTATATGCATTGGGTTACGGTGGATTTGGCCATCTAACGTTGAGCGACGGGGCAGTTGTGGCGTTACACCCTTACGATGGCGCAAAAGTAATTCAAACATCGGCCTCGTTCACCTTTGGGGAAAGCGGCGGCGGCCTTTTCGACGGACGGGGCCGGTTGGTTGGAATTATTACGTTTAAAACACTTGCGGGCGGGGAATATCATTTTGCCTTGCCCGTTGAGTGGGTACAGGCTCTTTTAGCGAGGTCCGGCAACAAAACTGCGGCGATTGCGCCGGAGACCGGCAAAGCTTTTTGGGAACGCCCAAGCGAAGCGCAACCCAAATTTATGCAGGCCGCGACACTCGAAGCCGAAAAAGACTGGGGCGCCCTTCTTAAGTTTGCTAAGGGATGGATCGAGGTTGATGCGACCAACGCGGGAGCGTGGATTGCGAAAAGCGAAGCGTTGCACTATCTCAACCATGAAACTGAGGCCGCATCCGCATTCGATGAGGCGGTACGGCTGGATTCTTCTTACGCTCAAAACGAATACACGTTTGAGCATACCCGTCACGATCTGAACGAACGCGTCACGGTCCAGAACTTGGGCGCGTCCTATAGTCAATCTCAATAATTTTGTCCTAGAGCAATGGAAAGTTCCGTCGTGGCGTCCCGAGCAGGGCTCGAACGGCTCAGGTCGTTATTTACAGGACGTTTTACTAGTGCGCGCTTTTGGCGGCGAAAGCGGTCGCTCGCTAATGGCCGCTTCCGCCCCATTTCGCTCATTCAAAAAGATAAGCAGATCCACCAAACACATATCCTGCCGACCGGTATAGGGTGAACTCGAAATAAATCGGGCCCGGCGCCTATTACTCAACGTTGGAATGCAAGACCTGAACCCTTTTCGCGGCCCCATGGATTTTTCTATTCGCTCGGGTGCCGGGGACGATCACGGTCCTTCGGGGTGCGCCTGCGCCCCGGCAGCAGCTCGAATAACCACTCGGCCATCACGTTGGCGCGAATGACGCGGATAGCGAGCGCTGTCGGGGAGATCGGCCGCACCAAGCGCGTCTCGCGCAGCCGCCGCAGGAACACCGCGATCACCACAGCGCGCGCGACGCCCGAGGCGCAGAGCGCGAGCCACAATCCGCTGCTGAAGACGACCGTATGACCAACGAGCTTGAGCTCGTGCGGCGCGTGCGTGGCCAGCACGCCGCCGATCAGCGCGCCGCCGAAGACCGCCGTATTCGAGAGGGTCTGGTGCACGGCGCTGTAGGCGGCGCGCTTCTCCGGCGGTACGACGTCGTAGAGAAAATTCCCCACCGCGAGGCTGAATCCCGCCCAGGCGACGCCGCTGATGATCTGAATCACGAGAATCGCCCAGAAATTCGGGAACAGCACCCACAGAACCGGCAGCGCGGGAAACACGATGCTCGTGATCTGCACCACCCGCAGGTTGCCGAACACGTCCGACAGCCGGCCCCACAAATTGAGTGCGGCAAACTGCATCAGCACGTAGAACGCGTTGACCGCGGTGAATTCGATATACGAGAAGCGGAGATCGCGCAGCATGTACAGCGCAAAGAACGGCGAAGCGATGGCCACCGTCAGGTTCATGAAGCCGACGAACAGCGCGAAGCGCATGAAGTCCGAGCCGCGCATCCGGTCGAGCAGCCCGCCTAGGGGCGGGAGCGTCAACGGCGCGAGGCGCGCGAGCGGCTCGTGCATGCGCATTAGCTGAGCGAGCGAGTACAGGCGCCCCGCCAGCGCGATTGTGAAGATCGCCGCGAAACCCCAGTGCGCCAGCTGCCGCTGCTCGAAGAACTCCAGGGCGAGGCCGGCAGCGCTCAGGCTCGCGAAGGTCATGACGCTCATGAGCCGGGTGCGCCGGCCGAAGAAACGGCCGCGCCGGCGCTCTGGAACCAGATCGCTGATCAGGCTGCTCCACGGCGGCGCCGCAAACTGGCCGCCGATGTAGTAGAGCACGACTGCCGCGATGAGCAGCACCACCGAAGTCTCACCGGGGACGAACGCGAGGGCGATGATCGGCAGCCACGCGGCCGACTGCAGCAGCACGCCGGCAAAAATCAGTGTCTTGCGCCGGATGGCGTACCCCGCCACCCAGGCTGAGGCGAGCTGGGCTACCGAACCGAGCATCGAGGGCAACGCGGCGAGCAGCGTGATCTGGGCTGTGCTTGCCTTGAGAAAGATCGCGAACGCTTGGAGGTAGGACTCACCCGCGCCGAACATCAGCGACCAAGCGACGCCGTCGCGCACGGAGTATTGGAGTGATCGGTCGACCTTGGGGTCGCGTGAAAAGTGGCGGGACACGAAGAGCGCTAGAAAGGAGCGGGTTTAGGCAAAGTATAGATGTTGCCGCGCCTGCTTGAAAAATTAAATAGGCGAGGCACGATTTCTCATAATTCGTGCCTGGCCCGTTAGCGCGACTGTCTATTCGGCAATCTCGCGTTTTTTTCGCTCAAATTCCTCCCGATTAATTTCCCCACGGGCATAACGATCCTTAAGCACTTCAAGAGGTGATTTCTCTGGTGGTTGACCTGCTGATGAATTAGCAGAGTTCCTGAGCCACCTGATCAGAAGGACAATAACCAGGACAATTAATACCGCGAACAGGAACATGCCGAATATGGCGAGCCCTGTCCACACCGATTCCCAGCCAAAGTTCCACATACCATTGATTTCTCCTTGTCCTGTATGCAGCAACCGCTATGCCAGAAACTGCCGCTTTCAATTGTATTTACTTAAAAAACAAGACCTTCTGGCCGACGAACGCTGTTCTGGGCTGATAGACGTTTTATTCGCGATCCGGCTTGAACGCATAGGTATTACGCGGTTCATAAAATTGCGACAAAACGGCGTATGTCAGGCCTAAGCGAGTCATAATCTACTTTCGTAATTACACCGACAGCCAGTTGCTTACTGCGGTGCGAGCTTGAACTTAATGAGCAGTGGGCGCTGGTGAAGTCGCGCTCGTATGACGGGCAGAATTTAATGCGTGAACATCCGGTTTCGACCAAATGCCAACTGGCCGGTGGCGCGCCCGAGTTTTGATCCGCGCAAACGCCCGAGGCTTCGCGCAGCCGATGCAGCGGCACGGACGGGGCACGGCAGTGATTTATCTAGTGCGACATCAACACCGGCACGGTCATCGAGTCGAACATTGTCCGTGTCACGCCGCCAAGCACCAACTCGCTGAAGCGTGAATGCCCGTAGGCTCCCATCACAATCAAGTCGGATGACAGATCTGCGGCTCGGGACAGCAGGAGATTGCCCGCGTCGACGTCCACCCCCTCAATATTTTCTACCTTCACCTGCACGCCATGCCGCGCCAGGTAAAGCCCAATATCAGCTCCGGGCACTTCTCCGTGCGAAGAGCTGTCTGGCTTGACCAGCACCACCCGGACTTCCTCGGCTGCCTGCAGGAACGGCAGCGCATCGGTTGTTGCTCGCGTTGCCTCGCGAGTGGCGTTCCAAGCAAGCAGCACCCGCTTGCCGATCGTGCCTGGCGCGCCGATGTACGGCACCACCAATACCGGGCGTCCGGCCATTAGCACAAGTCGATGGGCAAAAGTCATGTCGGCGCCGGAATCCTCTTGAACGTCGGGCTGACCTATTACGACGAGATCGGCGTAGCGCGAGTGCAGCGCCAGGGCCGCGAGCGCGTCTCCTGACGAGGTTCGCCACTCCGCACTAACTGAATCACCTTTTTCGGCTGTGCGCCGGAACGCGGTCTCAGCGCCCTTCGCCTGCTCCAGCGCCACCCGCTTCTCGCTCTCAATGATCAGGGGATCCGTCTCGACTGTCTGGTACGCCAAAGAGTACGCAGGGGTCACGGCGTGAAGTCCTACCAAATGGGCCTGGAAACGTCCGGCAAGGTCAACCGCAACTTCGGCGCGCGCCGGCCAGCGGCTTCCATTGTCGACGTGCACGAGGATCGTCTTGTATGTCATCGCTTTCTCCTTGGAAGGCTTTGCGGTAACGCGAGCCCTATTGTTAATGCTCCTTGGTTGCAGGAAAACCGGTCCAATGATACGGGCCCGTGCCCCGGCTGTCTTTGAGCCAGGTCAACAAACACGCAGGCGCCTCGCCTGCCGCGATTTCGTGATCAAGCGGTACGCAGGATAACGCGGTATCCGTTGACCCCGCGAATGCTCGCTCGATAGGATAAAGTGTTTTAGCACCACACGTCGAGGTGTGGAGCCGGGCTGCACGCGTAGGGGTTCACCAACGACGTTCGGCGCGGCGTATCGACCTCAAGCGCGCGTGGACTCCTCTCTTAAGTCAAGCGAAGTGGGGAAGAAGCCGTGTCAGACAGCCTCTCGGTGCCGTCCAGTAACCTCATCGAGCCCTAACTAACCGCTCGTCAAACGTAATCACTTATCCGGGAGCCGACGCTTAACGCCCTGCTTAATTGGCTGGTTGTGGAGCGCGAGCGACGGTTTCAAATCCGAGCTGAAATTACACTGAGCCCAAGTCATGCCGCGAGCGTAGCGTTCGCAGCATCTCCTTGGCCGGATGGTGTTTCCATTCAGGCCGCTGTTTGCGCAGCTCGTTCGCCATTCTCAATGTCTTGAGAATATCCCAAGGCATAGGAATGCGCGGCATACACGCAAGCTCCCAGCGTATTCCGGTTGGATCGACGAAAAAGACGGCGTAGTAGCCCGGCGCGTAGATTGGGTATTCACTCGGCCTGTCGGTCACAGTGACGTTTTCCCTAAGCAAAAACTCTTTGTAGAATTGGTCGACCTCCGTTCTACTTCGCGCCCACAGAGCGACATGATGGATCCCGGGTGCATGGTCTTCATGGTTCAATATTCCACGCTGCGCAGCAGGTTAAATTCCGACGTAACTGTGCGGAAATGGAAAGCGGGCCATGTAGTATGTGAAACGGTATCCGACGTCCAGTGTCCAGAAACTCTTGTACCCCAGCCACCCGAACATCCGATCATAGAATTTGATCGAGTTGTCGAAATCCAGTACAGAAAATTCCACGTGATGCGCTCCTCGAAGTCTCATTTCCTCCTTCCTATGCTTGTAGGTTCGCGGGGCGTTAGACGGCGAAGCTGCTCGTTGATTGGTCCGATTGACGGCACGGCATTGCTGTATTTCGTTTTTATCAGACGGCCATTCCCCACTTGTTTTTTGCAGGTTCCAAGCGGCGATCGCGAGTGCGCGCTTTTGGTCGCGTCCAGCCACTCGAGAGGCACAGGCTAGTAAAACAAACTACTGGCATTGTTCACTTGAAAACATCCTGTTTGCCCGTGAAGATATCATTGCAATGATTCTGGACAAAAATAGAATCGCGGTCTTCCGCGAGCAGCCGATATCGCGTAATATTCTTTGCGGTTGCCGCGAAGCAAATCAGAGCATTGAGTTGGTACTGGCGTATCCAGCGTAGCAAGCGGGGTTAATTGCAGCGGGGTTCTCTATTAAGTGACCTGATGCAAGCCGGGCGGGTCCCCTTCGAGCGCAAACCGAATACGCATCATGCCGTGTCAACGAGCATTGCAATGAGACAGTTGAAAATCGCAATCCTTTTGCTGGGAATTCTTGAGCTCGGCGCCTGCCATTCGCGTGCCAAGACCGTCCCCGTGGATCCGCCGCAAAATGTGTCATCCGGTTCGACATTGACCCTCAATCAGACCATCGTGATTCCGGATGGAAGTACTGGCGTGCATTTTCAGGACACGCAGCTGGTCGAAATTGCGTCCATCCAGCCGAACTACGCCTACTGCAAGTTCGAACTCAATGATCCTGCCGGCCCCGCCCGCAACATAGAACCCCAAGCATTTACGGTCGCAAGCGTGGACTACGATCAAGAGTCCATCGGTTCGCTGGGAGAAGCCGTGTCTTCGACGCGCATGAACCTTCAATCAGGGCAGCAGGCGGCGGCCTATCACATGACTTGCATGCTCCCGGCTGGGCCAGATTCCGCGCGTTTTGTGACCGTCTACGAAATCAATGGGGCGCTCGGCAACTATTTCACGTTGATGCGGGTGTACTAGGGAATTTCATATTGCAAGTCTGGACGTTTGGGCGAGAGTAGAATTTGCTTTTAAGCGTTTCCGGTCTACCCAGTATCCTTATGCAACGGAAAGTATTGCTGCAAATAATACGCTAGGTTTGAAGCCGAATCGCGGAATCGCGACCCAAAGCCCGCTATCGAGTCAAAACGGTAATTCACGCAACGTCGAGCGGTGCCGCTTGCAACTCGAATACTCCAAAGTCTGCGCGACATTCTGATCGCCATCAAGAGCGCAAAACTGAATTTTTGACGCCTCCGTGATTTGCCGGTTGGCATCCCGCGAGGCGTTGTGCAAGAATTTCCGATATCCAGGTTCTGAGTGAGGCGTCCGTGCTTAAAATCGTTGCACTATTGCTCGTACTGACCACCGTGTATGCAAACCTGACTCACTGGTATATGAAATTCCAGAGGAGAATTGGCGTGATGGCGCACCGACCAGCCCATTTTGAGGAGTCATCATGCGACTTATAGCGATTCTTGGAATTGCAGTAGCGGTTGCTGGCGTTGCGTTTGCGCTGCAGAACAATGTTCCGGTTACGGTGACGTTGCTCCTCTGGCGTTTCGACAGTTCGCTCGCGACGGTTCTGCTGCTGGCACTTGCGCTTGGCGCCATCATCGTGGCGTTTGTCTCGACGCCGCGCGCGCTTCGTACACACTGGCTGCTTTCGCGTCAACGCAAAGATATTGCAGCGCTAGAGGCCGCCAACGTCGAATTGCGGAAGAAACTGGCAGCACTGGAACACCAGAACGGAACGGGAATCGACACCGGCCAATAAGCGCACGCCGGTTGCGGCCACGCGCGGATACGGCTCAGCGAGGTGACCGCTATTGGCCGGAACTTTTCAGATATCGAATTTAGTTGCGGTTGATCGCGCCATAGACGCGCGCGCCACAAAGTACTTAAATCATCCACAAACTGCTAGAACAATAGATGAATTCCGCCGCCGGCCTGCTTCCGATCGCGCATGAGTATGCGAGCCGCGGACCGCTGATTCTCGCGATTTTTGCGATAACGTATTTTGGCATCGCGGTGGGCCGTGTGCCCGCCTTGAAGGTGAACCGCGTCGGCATCGCCTTGCTCGGCGCGATTGCGCTTACGATTTTCGCCGGCGTGACCACGGCGGACGTCGTCTCGTTCATCAACTGGCCAACTGTTTTTCTATTGTTCGGCTTCTTCGTGTTGTCCGCGCAGTTGCGCCTATCTGGATTCTTCGACAAGGTGGCGATTGCCGTTGCGGCCCGGCTCGGACACCCAGCGCGCTTTTTGCTGCAACTGATGCTGGTGACGGCGGGATTGTCTGCAGTGCTCAACCACGACGTTGTTTGCTTGGTGTTTGCCCCGATCATCGCGGCCGCGCTGATCCGGCAAAAAATCAATCCGGTACCGTTTCTGATCGCGCTCGCGATTGCGAGCAACATCGGGGCGGCTTCCACGCTTGTCGGTAATCCTCAGGACATGGTGATTGCGCAGCTCGCGCGGCTCGATTTCGGGCGCTACATCCTGTGGTCTATCGCACCGGTACTGTTCGCGCTTGCCAGTGCATACGCTATCATATGGATGCTGTCGCGCAAAACGCTGCATTCCACGGTGTTTCCGCGGACTGGCGCGCAGCGCGCGAATCGGCCGTTCGACCGCGGCCATACCATCAAGGGGCTCGTGATTCTCGCGGTCGTCATCGCGCTGTTCTTTACGTCGCTGCCGAAGGAAATGATTGCGCTCGCCGCCGCCGGAATTCATATCGCCAGCCGCAAGTTCCGCACCGAGGAATTGCTGGGTCTGGTGGACTGGTCGATTCTCGTACTTTTTATCGGGCTGTTCGTGATCGCCGGCGCATTTCAGACTACCGGCTATGGCGAGCTGGCCGTGCGCTGGCTCGCAAATAACGGAGTGAACCTCGGGTCGTTGCCCGTGCTGACAGGAGTCACCGCAGTCTTGTCCAACCTCCTTAACAATTCGGCGGCGGTGATGCTGCTGCTCAACGTCGTTGACCTTTCAAATCCGGCCACAGCCTATACGCTGGCGCTCGCCAACAGCTTCGGCGGCAGCCTCGTTATCATTGGCAGCGTGTCCAACATCATTGTCGTACAGCAGGCTCGCGAGTCGGGAATCAATATTTCGTTCTATGATTTCGCCCGCGTGGGTGTTCCGGTGACGCTTGCCGCTCTGGCAGGTCTGATCATCTGGACAATGTTGCCGTTCTAAGAGCGGTTGGCCTAACCGCCATTTTAATCCAAGTTGAATGAGAAAATACGGGCATGCGTTGTTCGAACGCATCTCGATTTACGTTTAACGGATTCCATTGAACGTCCGCGTCCGTCCGAATGCCGCTGTTCCCCGAAATCGAAGTGTGTACGGGAATGCATAGCGGGAGCGCCATCACGCGAGCGGCACGCTCAATTCCCGGAACTGCCACATAGAGTGAGGCGCCGCCCCGCGTTTCAACGTGCTACACCACCACCCCCGATTGCCTGATTCAGCGGCTGCGCAATCCCAGCCGGCGGTTAATCAGGGTATCGACGCTGACCTTCCCTGGGCCCGCCATGAGCAGCCAGAAGAAGATGAGAATGTAAACAAACTCATCTAACTCGACGAAGTCGTCGAAGCTGCTAACGTTCTTGATGACCACCAACGCAATGGCGACGACCATGTTGATGATCATCGGAATTGCCGTCAATCGCGTCAGTAACCCAACCATGATCAGTCCGCCCCCGACGAACTCCGTCCAGGCGGACAGCGAAGCGCTGAAAGCGGGAAATGGAATCCCCCAGTTGATGAAGCGTTCCGTAAAGGCGGCCAAGTTATGCAGCTTGGCCCAGCCCGTCTCCAGCCAGAAATAGCCGAAGAACAAACGTATCACCAGTGGCCCCAGCCAGTCCAGGGAATCCGCAAACTTGAGAAGCGCATTGCAACGATTTACAACAAATGCCCGCATGATATGTCCTTTCTTTTGTCCCCAGTGTTCGGATACTACGGCTGGAAATCGAAACGCAGTGCGATCTTCAATATATCGTTGGTCGAAGACTGATTTCTGGCTAAAGTTGACGATGCCCGCGCGGCCGCTAAGTCTGCCGGTACCACTTTATCCATAGCAGTGCGCCATTTTTTGTCAGCTGTGCCCTTCTTCAAGCGCGCCCATCGCCTGATTTCGGCACAAGTCATGCCGGCTCTCGCCCGCAACGACACCGAATTCTGTACCTCGCAGCGGTCAGGCGATTTACCGGGAGGGGTGCCGAGCCGAACACGGCGCCCCGACAATGAGTAAATGCGTCGCTTAATACTCGCCTGTGCCTTTATTATAATTGCCCGTGCCCTTGTCGACGGTGCCGCCTTGTTTGGCGCACTCTTCCTCCGTCATACTGAGGAAACCTTGGCCCTTACAGGCGTTCTGGCCTTTGCATGCATTGTTCGCGCTCTTGCAGTCGCTCTTGCCTTTGCAGGCATTGACGCCGGTACAATGCACCTTTGACTCGGCGGCGGCGTTTCCGACTACCGTAGTGGTCGCAAAAAGACCAGCCGCTATAGCGGCCAGAGTTGCACCTGAAAGCACTTTAATCGTGTTTCTTTTTCCTTGATCCATGGTAAAGCCTCCTGATTAGAAATTGATCCAGTTAAGAAAGGCACCCCTCCTGCAGCTACGATACAGAACTTTTCTGATAACTCCGCTCGAACGGGTTCGGGTGCTGTGCGGTCCTCATCCATAATA
Source organism: Burkholderiales bacterium (assembly GCA_035518095.1). Taxonomy (NCBI): domain Bacteria; kingdom Pseudomonadati; phylum Pseudomonadota; class Betaproteobacteria; order Burkholderiales; species Burkholderiales bacterium. The sequence goes on from DATIXX010000069.1 coordinate 16,459, forward strand.
CGCTGATGATTTACCGTTGGATTAAAGAGATTTCGTTTGTCGGAGAATACATTAGCTTCCTTACAAACGTTCGCAGTTTGATGAAGAACAGACCTGGGGGAGCGTGAGTACGATGGCCAACACATTCAAACAGGTTTGTAATGAATGCTGGCGTTGCTAGACTAATAGGAGCACTGGTTGCCCTTTAGGGGAATAGGTTATTACTTTTCCGAGCGTAGGTTAGGGACCTGCTACTCGGTAATTTGGACAGACGAACAATGTTGGCCCTGATGTGGTGGCCTTTGCCAGGTGATGATTTTGTTTACACACAAATATTGAAGTCCGCGGAGTTACGCCTATGAGAATTAGCATTCGCTTCGTTTTGTTGACTGTGTTGGTTGCCATCACAGTGGCAGTTTTTGCATCACGCAACGATAAAGGAAATTCAATGACCACTCAAGCCCAGGTCCAGACTCAGTCTGCCAAGCCGTCCGATGACGCGCTGAAGAAGAAGCTGACTCCGATCCAGTACGAGGTCACGCAGCATGAAGGAACGGAGCCGCCGTTCCACAACGAATACTGGAACAATCACGAGGCCGGAATCTATGTCGACGTCGTTTCAGGCGAGCCGTTGTTCAGCTCGACCGACAAATTCGACTCCGGAACCGGTTGGCCGAGCTTTACCAAACCGCTCGAGGCCTCGGACGTGGTGCTGAAGCGCGACACCAGATTATTCATGGTGCGCACCGAGGTCCGTTCCGCGAAGGGCGACTCGCACCTTGGACACGTCTTCGATGACGGTCCTCCGCCAACCGGCCTGCGTTATTGCATAAATTCAGCTGCCCTGCGATTCATTCCGGTTAGCAGGCTGGAAGCGGAGGGCTACGGTAAGTACCTCCCGCTTTTCGCGAAAGCAAGTCGGTGACAGAAGACCGCGCAACGCCGTTTATCGATGTAAAACGATATTCGGCGCTGACGGCTACTGGCGTGTCCTATCCCTACGTATCCATGATTGAGCAAAATGTTAGACCGCGAGTGCGTTAACGAGCTCGCGATTACTGCGCTGCAGCTCTAAAAAGATCGTTCAGCGCACCGAAGGGCGGTGTTTCGAGGCCATGGCGCTGCTGCAAGAATTCCGGGCTGTTGTAACTAATGAGCACTTTGCCCTCCGCCATTTCCGACACCAGCGCCTTGAGCGGCAGATCTATGGCGATAGACGGATAACGGTTCATCAGCGGGGTGCCGCCTTTTGGATCGCCGAATATCAAGAGCACCGTTGGTCGCATGGTGAGCCCAACGGCATGGGCTTCCGCAGCTTGATCGATCCGGGCAAAAATCTTCATGCCTTTGGCTCGAAGCATCGATTCGAGTCGATCGCTGGTTTCGACAACCGAGTGGTTACTGGGCACATCCATAATACCCTTTGTATTCATCATTTAGCCCTCCTGTGCGCTAGCTTTGGTTTCCGCAATGCCGAATAGGCCCTGTCCGCCGCCTCGGTCTTTGAGATGGTCTGGTCCGCGTGGCCGAAGCTGCTAAGCCCCGGCTACTGCAACAGCAAATCATCCGGCGAGGCGTGCTCAAGTTTTCGTTTTCATCAATGACCCGCTCCACCGGGGCCAGCTAATTGTGCTTTCCGGCTCGAGAATTGCAAGGCAATTGGAATGCTGGTGCCCCAAAGAGAACCTGGCTGGGGAGGCTGGATTCGAACCAGCGAATCACCGCTTCAGAGGCGGGTCCCTTAGACCGCTCGGGCACTCCCCAAAATCATGCCAACTGATTATCGACAAACTTTAGAACAAAATATTCGCGTAATCGCAGCTTAATTATGCACATTTTTGAATCCGCCTGCGCAATTCCCGCGCCGCAATCGACTGACGGCGGTCAGTTCCGCTGACTGTCAGCACAGGTTCTTGCCTCTACCCCGAGTCGCCGAACCATGAAATCGCATTGATTAGTGATGATTCACTGCCCGATTTCTTGACAATGGCATAATTAATGTCGTTTTATTAAGATTATTTTTCGGTCGTCTAATATACACTGGTCGTCTAGGAACATTTACTGAGTGTGCTGAGAAATGTCGGACCCACGCGTTTTCTTTGCCGCAGAGCGCACACTTCTGGCATGGGTCAGGTCAGGACTTACTTTGATGGCCCTTGGTTTTGTCGTTGCTAGGTTCGGCCTTTTCCTGACTCTCTTGGCCGCTTCACGTGTGGCTCCGGGCGATAGCTCCCACAGCCATTGGCCGTCTAGCGCGCTCGGCATCGCTCTCGTAGTCCTGGGCGCAGCAATCGTTCTGGGTGCCTTACATAATCACCGGCTTTACGTACGCTCGCTCCCGCCCGAGGATCTTCCGAAGCTGGCCATTCCATGGCTCACTTCGTTATTGGCTTTGTCAGTGGCCGCGGTGGGGCTTTTTTTGGCGGCATATCTTCTGCTTGCCTGAAGCTTCGTTCGTGGAGTGTTGTTAGCATGCATCCATAAGCGAGCTGCCTAACGTCGGAATCGAGCGGCCGATTTACGAGCTTGGCTCGCTTTTTCCCTGCTGCTGACATTGATATCTAAGCGCAGCGACGCTCTGAATTACCTATATCGCCTGGATTTGCTGTGCTCGGGCAGCCTTGCCGCTTTAACGCCTGTCGCTAATAATTGGTCCGGCCTGATGCCAGTTCCGCTGTTTGGCCGAAAGCAGACGCTTGCGAGTCACGGCTTTCGACCCAAAGCGCGATGCCCGGCCGTGCGGGACACTCACGCTGCTCTCATTAATCTTGTGGTTTCTTGGCAGAACGGTCCGGGGTTGGAGCAATTAACGGTTGCAATTCCGGCGTTTTTCGCTCCGGTTGCTTGCGTATGACAAAAGGATGTGGATGCCTCCGATGCCTGCGGATCGCACGGTGTCGTCTCTGTTGTTTTTTGCCCATGATGAGCCCACGCCAAAAATAAAGTAATGAGAATATCTCGGGTGCGAATGACTGTATTGATCCAAGTCAACAGCCGTTGGTCGCCCGATGCTAATGTGTCAGGCAACTTGGCCGCCGCTTCCTAGCAATAGGCGACTCAAGTAGCCCACCTATCGAGCCGCTCCAAATGTATAGTAGTTCAAACGCGGTCTGACGAGTAGGGTGCGATATTCAATGTCCGCCGCCGCAAGCAGACAGTCGCGCCGGGTCGAGTTCGAGACATGATGGCCTCTCCGTTCACTTATTTCGAAGTCGGTAGGTAATCCAGATTATTAGCCCTATCAGTGCAATCACCCCGAGCGCAAATACTTCATAGCGTTTCAGGTTGGTCAGCATCAGTCCTAATACCTCGCCAAAGAGATATCCCGCGCTGCTGAACATCGCGGCCCATATAACGGCGCTGACGATGTTCAGTCCCACAAACTTCAGAGCAGGCACGCCACTCATGCCAATGACGATTGGGCCGACGATGCGCAGCCCGTAGAGAAACCGAATTGCAAGAATAATGGGCGTGTGGTACCGGGCGAGAAGCGCATCAACCCTGTTTGCGCGCCGCTGGAGCAAAGGAAAACGTTGCAATATTCGCTTTCCGTGCCGGCGACCGAGGAAGAAATAAAGCTGGTCGCCAAAAAGACTGCCACAAAAAGCCGCCAGCATGACCCAAGGAAGCGCCAGAAAACCGCTGTGAGCAGCGAACCCGGCCAGGATAAGCACAGTCTCACCTTCGAGAAAAGCGCCAGCGAAGACGCCATAGTAGCCGTAGTTTTCGATCAATGATTGAAGCGTGGTCATAGCAGATATTTGACGATAGGCTTAACGGGCAAAAAAAACAAAACGAGTCGGAATCAATTTCGCCGGCTGTCCTAGACCGGCAGGTTCGCTCCGAACGGGTCCCGATTATCCCGTCCCCATGCCATTTTGTTGGCTTGATCGGTTAACACTCTCCGGATATCGAGCGGGTCGGTGTAGCTAATTAAATAGCGTCAGCGTAACTTTTTTATCGGCCCAAAGACTTGCTTCGTTCGGCCGTTCGATCTACTTCAGATTAAAGTGCGCCCGCTTTTCTTCTTTCGTTTCCGTCTACAACAAATGCATCAAAGTTATAGCGACCCCTATTTATCCTTCGTTGCAGCGATAACGCTAGGGTAAGAAGGGCTCCACTGGCTGCTAATTACCCGGCGTCGAAGGTCTTCCTCCGTCGTCTGCGGTGCGACGCCTGCCTTTTGCGCTTCTGTGCCAACCGCCAAGGCAATTTTCGCTGCCACCTCGCGCACGTCCGTTAGCGCAGGCAGCAAGGGAGCGTTGGGATCTTTGAGCGCGGGAGAATTCTCGCCTAACGCCCGGGCTGCCGCCAAAATCATACCTTCTGTTACTCGGCGCGCGCCAGACGCTACACAGCCTAAACCCATGGCGGGGAAAATGTAGATGTTATTGCACTGCGCGATTGGAACGCGTCGTCCTCGAAAGTTGACCGGCTCGAAAGGGGAACCCGTGGCAACCAGTGCGCGACCGTCCGTCCAACGAATCAGGTCATCGGCTTTGGCTTCCGAGTTCACGGTGGGATTGGAGAGCGGCAGAATGATCGGACGAGGCGATTTGCGCGCCATCTCTCGGACAACGGGCTCCGTGAAAGCACCACCAACCGTGGAAAGACCTATCAGAATCGTGGCTTCGATTTTTCCGATCACATCCGCGAGGCCGACTTCCCCGTTAACGGTGCGCGGCCAATTGGCCACGCGATCGGACCCCTGGGCGTAAACCTGTTGCTCCGGCGTAAGATCGATCCGCCGGCCATGCAACAGACCTTTTTTGTCGACAATCCAGAAGCGACTGACGGCGTCCGAGTTTGAGAGCCGGTCCGCCATCATCATCCGGCGCAGGTAGTCGGCAACACCGATTCCCGCAGACCCCGCTCCCAGAATGACGATTTGCTGCTCCTTCAAACTCTTTCCAGTTACACGAAGCGCGGCTAGAATGGCGCCCAGGACAACAGCGCCCGTCCCCTGAATGTCGTCATTGAAAGTCAGAAGTTGATCGCCGTAGCGCAGAAGAATGGGCCGGGCATGCTCCGCGGCAAAATCTTCCCACTGCAGACATGTGTCCGGTAGCTCTTTCTTTACCGCCTGGACGAATTGATCGATGAAATCAAAATAGTCGCTTCCAGTCACCCGCTCATGGCGCCAGCCGAGATATTCCGGATCATCGAGGCGTTCGCGGTTGTTGGTCCCTACATCCAGGACGATCGGCAAGGTGCGCGAAGGATGGATCCCGCCGATAAGTGTGTACAACGAGAGCTTGCCGATAGGAATGCCGAGGCCGCCGGCGCCCTGATCACCGATACCCAGGATGCGCTCTCCATCTGTGACGACAATTACGTCGACTTCCGGGTGGGGGCGATTTCGCAAGAGTACAGGAATCGTGTGGCGCAACGGATACGATATAAAGAGACCTCGCGGACGCCGGTAAATGTGACTGAATTGTTGGCAAGCTTGCGCCACCACCGGCGTGTAAACTATTGGAATCATTTCCACAATGTGGTCGAGCAGGAGGCGATAGAAAAGAACTTCATTGTTGTCCTGGAGTTGGCGCAGATAGATGTGTCGTTCCAGGTCATCCTCCTTCCTCTGATACGCCTCGTACGCGCGCCTAACTTGTTGGTCGAGTGTCTCGACCTGCGCCGGCAGTAAACCGTGCAAGCCGAGCGCTGCGCGTTCGTCGTCCGTGAATGCAGTTCCTTTATTAAGGACCGGCGTGTCGAGCAGTTCTTCGCCTCTCCGGGCGGTCAGGATTATCGCGTGTCTTTGTGTCGGCATTTCATCGCTCCCCGGGTCGGATCCCTTTCGCTTTAGCCGGTGCCAGATATGCGGTTGCCTCAATTCTATCCCGAGATGCGGCGATTCCGCTCGAACCACGTTCATCGGTCGTGGTCATAACTGATTTTGGACCCAATGTTCATGGTATTCAGAATTTGAACGGATGACTTCGGCTGCTAATCCATATTTCATAGTTTCGATTCCTACTCCGGTAGTCAACACGCAATGCGGGCTATCGAGCGGAAACGGAAATTCCCGTTGGGTGGAATTAGGCCAACAATATTCCTTTGGATGTGAAACGGCGTGGAGAACGGCATGCATTACAAGTCTATAGGTGCGAGGCCAAGCGGATTGCGGCTCGAGCGCATGCAATCCTCGCCACTCTGGGACGGAGACGGCTTTCGCAACATTCATCCGGTACTGCCGGGTTTACGCGATACCAGTGTACCGAGGCCATCACTATCAGATTTTCTGCGCGGCGGCAATCGCCGGGTGCCGCGCGCGGGCCTCCCCGCCGTCGATCCACGCGAAGTGTGGTCTAGTACGCCGGGAACTGGACTGCGAGCGACTTGGCTCGGTCACTCTACCGTCCTCGTCGAAATAGACGGGATTCGAGTATTGACTGATCCCGTGTGGGGTCGTCGCGCTTCGCCTTCGCGTCTGGTGGGGCCGAAACGCTTCCAGCCAGTGCCCGTTGCGCTACGGGCGCTTCCGCCGATCGACGTCGTGCTCGTGTCTCATGATCACTACGACCACCTCGATTATCCAACCATCCGCAAGCTGGCGCAGTCCAATGTGCCGTTCATTACCTCACTCGGCGTCGGCGCGCACCTGGAGGCGTGGGGCGTGCCGCCGGAACGCATTGCAGAGCTTGATTGGTGGGAATCTCACACGCTACCGAACACCGAGTTATCGGTGACTGCGGCGCCGTCGCAACATTTCTCGGGTCGCGGGCTCAAGGACCGTAATGCGACGCTTTGGTCATCCTTGGTTATTCGCTCCCCGCGGCACGCCGTATTTTTTAGTGGCGACACCGGCTTGACGACCGAATACGCGGCGATCCGCACCCGATTGGGCCCGTTTGATCTCGTCATGCTGGAAGTGGGCGCCTTCCACCCATCGTGGGGCCACATTCACCTCGGTCCCGAACACGCGCTTGAGGCGCTCGCCCTGTTGGGTGGCGGTGCGTTCCTGCCGGTGCATTGGGGCACGTTTCCGTTGGCTTTGCATGATTGGGACCAGCCAGCCGAGACGTTGCTGACGCTCGGTCCAAAGCACGGTGCGCAGCTGCTGATGCCGCGGCTGGGCGAGCCCGTTGAGCCGGCGCACATCCATAAAGTCACACCGTGGTGGCGGTCAGTCGACGTACAAGAGATTCGTCAGCAACCGTCCGCGAAACCTTACCTGACACTACCCAAAGCGATGCCGTGGCCGTTTGACTGAGGGTAGACACCGCCTTTCTTAAGATTACGCCAGCCTCAGTCGGTGGCAAGTCATGCTACCGAGTTCTAGCCGGCGGACACGCAAGCCGAAATGCCCGAGAATGAAGCAGTAGTCATATGTCGTGGTGCAGCTCGTTGCGGTTGAGATTTGAAAGGGGCGATCTGAGACTTTTGAATCCGAGTCGATCGAAAGATCGCTTCATAAGACTGGGTGGTTCAAACGCCATTTGGTGTACGTTGTTGCCTCGTGTTAGTAGTCCTATTTTTGCCAAAAGCCGACCTCTAGCCTGCGACCCGCAAGGTTGTTTAGACCGATCTATAGTGATCTTTGAAAAAATTCTGCGCAAAGAAAAAACGAAGATTTCTCAGCGCTAAAAATATTGCAGCGTAACAGGTTCTTTTCTAAGCCGATAAATGCGGCAGTCAAATTCGTGCAAAACGCACAACTCAAGCCATTGAGTGCACAACAATAATAGAAAATGAGAATGTGGGTTAAGTCACATATTTATTTATCTTATATACGCATAATCTTCATCCCAAACCGTCAAGAAAAGACGGAAACGAAAATGGATTTGAAAAGCAATAACTTCCAGCGGTCCCCAGGTTCATTAATGGCGGCACGTCTTTCAGATACGAAATCCTGAGTCGCCTCGGCGACCCGGATTAGCGCCGCGAAAGCGGTCGAATCCTTTCATACGAGAGTTTTCCTGCAAATAAGGAGGACTCAAACATGGTTTGCATGTTGCCCAATGCCGAGAAAGGAAAAGCTTCCTCTGATGGTTCCCGTGCTTGCAGAAAGCCAAAATCCAATTTGCGAGACAAGAATGCAGCGTCTTTTCTATTTAACGAGACGCCGTTCGCGTATACCAGGGAGAATATCATGCAACTCAAATTCTTTTGTCGCAGTAAATTTAAACAGAATCGCCAGTGCGAACGCTTCGCTCTGCTTCAACATAGACGCAGCAGCATCGTGCTCCTGGCGTTGCTTTTACTCGGGGCGGCCGTCGGTTCCACGCCGGCGGAGGCGAGTCCTTTTGCCTATGTGACGACGCGTGATGCCAACGGCGTCTCCGTAATTGATACTGCAACCAACGTGGTGGTTGGTACGATCCCAGTGGGGATGTTTCCAGTAGCGGTGGCCATTACGCCGGACGGAACCCGCGCCTTTGTGACGAATCAGTTCTCCGACAGTGTTTCGGTAATTGATACTGCGACAAATACAGTGGGTGCCACGATTCCGGTCGGGTCCTACCCCTCAGAAGTGGCCATCACACCGAATGAAACTCGCGTCTTCATAGCAAACGAGATTTCCGGCGATGTCTCGGTGATCGACACGTCGACCAACACGGTGGTCGCTACAGTCCCTATTGGGTCGTTACCTTTTGGATTAGCCATCACGCCGAATGGAACCCAGGCTTATGTGTCGAATTTAGGCTCCGACACCGTTTCGGTGATCGATACGGCGACCAACACAGTGGTAGCCACCATCCCAGAGCCAGTGGGGTCCTTACCCGCCGGGGTGGCCATCACGCCGGACGGAACGCGCGCCTATGTGACGAATGTTGGCTCCAATACTGTCTCGGTGATTAACACCGCGACCAACACGGTAGCAGCCACGATCACGTCGCCGGGATTTGAACCGGGTCACGTTGCCATCACGCCGGATGGCAGCCGCGCCTATGTGACGAATGCGGGCTCCAACGATGTCTCGGTGATCGACACGGCGACCAACACTGTTGTGGCGACAGTCCCTGTTGGGTTGTTTCCTTACGGATTAGCAATAACGTCCGACGGGACTCGCGCCTACGTGGCGAGTCTTGACTCCCTAAGCGTCTCAGTGATTAACACCGCGACCAACACGGTGGTAGCCACGGTCGCGCTTGGAGGTCAACCATCCGGGGTGGCCATTACCCCGGCGCTCGCGCCATTTGCCTTTTTCGCAGTCAACGTCCAGTTCGAGTTGCATCATTACTCCGCCGACCGTGACGAGTTTGAGTCGCGTTATGGCTGTCCTGACCGTGACAAGTTCGAATCGCATCATGGCCGTGCTGATTGCGATAAGTTTGAGTCGCATCATCATTCCACGAACAATGACGAGTTCCATATGAAAGCGACGTTTACCTTGGCCGCGGGCAGCAACGGCATCGCGCCGCTGACGGAAGATGTGACCGTCAGTATCGGCACTTTTTCAGCGAAAATCCCGGCCGGCTCCTTCCGCCAAAATAAGAGAGGGGAATTCAAGTTTGAAGGGGCCATTGGCGGCGGAAAACTGGAAGCTGAGATCACTCCGCTTGGCAAAGCCCGCTACAAATTCACGGCCGAAGGCAGTCACTTGAACTTGGACGGGGTCGCGAACCGACAGACCACAGTGCAACTTACGATCGGGGAAAATGCCGGCAGCACGACCGTCGCGCCTAGATTTGAGCGCTGATTGCATTGATTCGGAAGCAGGTTTTTAACCGTTTCGGAAACCGTCTCGCTTGCGGATGCGAATCATTAATTGGGATTTAAGGCGATATCGTGTTGGCGTTTAGCGGCTGGAAATTTTGCATCTAGGTCGTAGAACCTTAATCTAGGCAGTTTCGTCGGCCAAATAGAATTGGTTAGATGCTGTGGCGAATGTCCGATACTGGCCAAGGGCAAACGCTCGCGAAGGACCGGTTCCATTCCATGTCGGTAGTTCCCGAAATCCAGCGAATTTTGAAAAGGGGTTTGTTCCGGAGTAAAAATTTCTCGGGCAACACAAGTTCTTTTTGCTCAGGCTGAAATCACATTTCAACCTGGCGCAAAATGCGCCGCACTACCGGCTGAACTACGCCGGAATTATGCTTCTGATGCTATTAGTGTTAGTGTTGCTGTCAGCATCGCTACGCCGACGCCGGCAAGTACAGCCACAAACAATATGTGAAGCACCCACAGGGTAACAAAGACATCCGGTCGATCCCACATACCCTACCTCGCGCGATGCAGATTCCCTGCCTGCCTGTAACATGGGCCGCAGCTACTGCTGCATCGGTTGTAGACACATCTCCATCGTCTTGTTCACGGCATTTTTCCCTTTAAAGCGTCCGGCCTCGCTTGTCTGCGGCCACCGATATTTACGTCCTGAGCGTACCCTAAAGATAAGACGAGCAAATTACATGCTAGGCGGTTGTCAAGGAAAGCCTTTGTGTTCAATAGGGTTGTGGCGTTTGGCGGTAGCGTTCTGAACAAACTGCCGATTTTAGTCACGTAGAGCCGCCCCACGCGGTTTCTGGGCTAATGTGAAAAATCGTGCAGATCAAGATAGCACGCGCAGAAGAGTTTCGTCTGTGCGACCCCATCCTTCCACGCGCCGCAAGCCAAGGCGCGCGCAAGCGCTGCAGTGATAAGCGCGGACACTTAGGGACTGTCAACGACACGGTTGGCCGTCTTGAACAGGGTCGGGCGCTACCGCTTCTGCGGGGGAATATCCTTGATTGGAGCCGAGAACTTCAAATGCGCCGCGGCATCAACCGGCCTATGCTTGATTTTGGTGCTTGCCGGGTCGTTGCCGAGGAAGTTGCCGCATTTCCAGTTCTTCGATGGCCTAACAGGCCTGGGAATAAACCCACCGCCACAGTTGGGGCACACATTGCCCAAGACATTGTCGACGCACGTCGCGCAGAACGTACACTCATAAGAGCAAATGCGGGCTTCCAGCGAGTCCGGCGGAAGAGGCTTGTTGCAGTTTTCGCAGGTCGGGCGGAGTTCGAGCATCGTGTTCTTCCTAGATCGCTAGCACACAACCAAAGCCGATGGACGCAAGGGTGGAGCAGGCAGGTTGGCTGAACCCTTGGCTCGGCGCTGAATCTTGAAGCGTTTGCCGTGTTATTCTGCCACGCTAACACCTGAACCGCCCATTTCCTTCTGGAGGTCCTTCATCTTCGGCAACCCGTCCCTAATGCGCAGCTTCGTCTCCTGATAGTTGACATGCACGCCAGCATGGACCGGGAAGTCTGGAATGACCGCCGCATACACGTCAGTGAGTCCGATGCCGGGATGGTCAGTAAAGATGTGGCCTCCGCAGGTCTTGCACCATTTGCGATAACTGCGCGGCGTCTTATTGTAAGTACCGATATTTTCCGCCCCCCGCGTGATCCGCACTGTTTCGGGTTTCCATAAAGTGAAGGCATTGACAGGCGCTGCCGACCAGCTTCGACACGACTCACAATGGCAATAACCCATTGCAGCCGGCTCGCCGCTGACCGTGAATTGAACCGCGCCGCAAAAGCAGCTGCCCTGGTAAGTTTTTTTGCTGCTCATGAAAGATCCCCTTGGTGGTTTTTACAATGCGCGCTTCCGGACCGGCGGATCCAGCAGTGCCACAAGGAGGCACACTTTGATTTTGGCCCACCCGATCCAGTCCAACGCTCATAAGGACTTGCGGCTCGGCAGCAGCATCCCGACCTGGTTGCGATAGCGGTGGTAGAGCTCGCCGAACTGCGCAATGAGGTCGCGCTCCTCGAACCAGATGCCGACGAGGATGTAGCCGGTGGCACCGATCGAGAACAGCAGGTGCCCGGTCGTCATGACCGGCGCTGCCCAGAAAACGAGCAGGAGGCCGAGATAAATGGGATGGCGCACGTAGCGATAGAAGAACGGCGTCCTGAACGTTGGCTCTGGAAGCGCTCGGCCGGCCAGGCGCGCAAACACTTGCCGTACGCCGAACAGCTCGAAGTGGTTGATGAGGAAGGTACTCACCAGAAACACCGTGCAACCGAGCCAGAACGCGGCCCACAGCAGCTGCGCGCCGCCTGTGCTCCCGACATTCCAGACGATCGGCTCGGGAATCGGGCGCCACTGCCAAAACAGGAGTGCGAGCGCAAGGCTGGCTGCGAGCACGAAAGTGCTGCGCTCCACCGCCGGGGACACGATGCCTGTCCACCAGCGCTTGAACGAGCGCCGCGCCATGACGCTGTGCTGCACGGCGAAGATGCCGAGCAGGAGAAGGTTCACGATCACCGACTGAGCAAGCGGCCCCGGCGCTCCCGTGTCGATTGACTTAGGAACGAAGAGATTGCCGGTGAAACCGATCGCGTAGAGAAGCGTCGCCACGCACAACGCGTAGACGATCAGGCCGTATAAAAGCGAGAAAATTGCTCCCATGGTAGTTTCCTTAAGTTGGTTGACTTCAAATTAGGCCGGTGCAGACGAGCGCAATACCGAGGTGCTTACGGTTCTGGTCGCGCATGGTCGCCTGCAAATCATTACTTGCAATCGATGACGACCTCGAGGTACTCAGCCGGCACGACCAGCGAAACAGGCCCCGCGGTATTGCATCGGTTGAGCAGCGCCGTAACGTCTTTCGCAAGGGCGTCTTGCCCGGCGGGATCAAGCGCCGCGAACGCTTTTTGTACAGGCCCATAGAAATCACGGAAAATCTGTAACCAGTGCGCTGCCGAGCGATACCGAAAATTGAAATTCTTGCGCACGGTGCGAATATCCGTCGCGTGGGGGCCAAACAGTTCAACAATATGTGGTTCGGTGCCCCACAGCGCGGGCGACTTGAGGCCTACTGGCGCCGGGATGTAATTACCGATGACCTTGAACAGCTGCCCAATAAAGCCCTCGGGCGTCCAGTTTGCAAGGCCGATTCGTCCCCCGTTGCGCACCACACGCAGCATCTCGCGCGCGGGCCGCGTATGATCCGGGGTGAACATTGCGCCAAACGTCGATAGCACGACATCAAAGCTGTTGCCCTCAAACGGCAAATCTTCGGCATCGGCAATACGGAAATGAACCTGCAAACCCTCGGCCGCAGCACGAGCGCGGCCTTTGTCGAGCAGCGCGGGCACATAATCGGTCGAAGTGACTTTGGCAAAGCGGCGCGCAGCGGCGAGCGTGGCGTTGCCGTTGCCGGCGGCGACATCGAGCACGTACTCACCGGCGCGAATATCGGCCGCCTCGGCCAGGATTTCACCGACGATTTGCAGTGTGGTGCCGATGACTGCGAAATCACCGCTGGCCCAGGTCGCCTGCTGGCGTTGCTTGATGGTTGCGTAATCTGGCGCAGCGGGAACGGATGCCTTTTGCATGGAAGACGTGGGTATAGCAATGGTAGTCATGTTTCATTCTCCTTAAACAATGATTGCGTTAATCGGTTCAGGTTTGGAACGGGGCCCATTATTCCATTCGCACGCGCTTGACACTTGACCGGCCGTCGTTCACATTTGCTCGTACGTCCCGAGTTGCTGGCGGACTTGATTGACCGTCCGCCGGATTTGGCTGTTCGTCCGGGAGCCTAGACGATGACTACCGATACTTTGTCCGATGTGCTGCGCTCAGTCCGCCTGCGCGGTGCGGTGTTTTATTGGCTGAGTTGTGGGGAAGAATGGGCAGTCGAGGCGCCGCCCGCGAAAGAGATCGCCGGAGCGGTAAACCCGGGCGCGGAGCACGTGATGGAGTATCACGTAATTACGAAGGGCAGTGGCTGGGCGGCGATTGTCGGCGAGCCGCCGGTGCGTCTGGAAACGGGCGATACGGTGATGTTTCCGCATGGTGACGCGCACGTAATGTCGAGCGCACCCGGAATACAGCCAACGCGCATGCGCCGGGACTGGATATATGCCACACGCAAAGATCCCAAGCCGATTCCTGTCGTATTTCGCACACTGACAGAGTTTACCTATGGAGAGCCTGCACCGGAGTCGCCGACCAACGTTGCATGCGGATTTCTCGGTTGCGACCTGCGGCCTTTCAATCCATTGATTGCGACTCTGCCGCGACTGCTGCACCTGCCGGCAGCCGGTGAAGGTACATGGATCAGCCAGGTCATGCGGCAGGCAGTCAACGCATCGCAGAACAAGCGCCCCGGTGGTAACGCGGTACTTGAGCGCATAAGCGAGATGATGTTTGTCGATGCAATACGCCGCTACGTGGAGCGGCTTCCCGAAGCAAGTTCCGGCTGGCTTGCGGGATTGCGCGACCGCCACGTAGGACGGGCGCTCGCGCTGATACACGAAAATCCGGCTCGCACATGGACGATAGACACACTGGCTGACGAAATCGCGCTGTCGCGCTCGGCGTTCTATGAACGATTCGTGCGGCTCATCGGACAGCCTCCCATGCAATACCTCACGCAGTGGCGCATGCAAGCGGCCGCAAATCTGCTGCGGCAGAGCCACGCGCCCATTGCGTCGATAGCACTCGATGTTGGTTATGAATCCGAAGCCGCATTCGCGCGCGCATTCAAGCGACTAGTCGGGACACCGCCTGCAAGTTGGCGGCGAATTCAGAACAGGCAGTAGGTACAAGGCAAATTCGTTATGGAATTACCCCGACTGCGGGAGCACTGTTACGCGTGGGGTGTGGTCGATTCCCAAAAGCGCCCGCTCCGCCTGGCGGCAGTTACAATTCCTGCGGGAAGATTAGAAATTTCTCCGGGTCAACCGAGGAAATCCACGGCGCCCGTTTCCAGGTTGTACATCGCGCCGCTAATCTCGATCTTGCCGTTGGCTTCCAATTCCGCGAGTACGGGGCTATTTTTGCGAATGTTTGCCAGAGTTATCGTGACGTTCGTGCGCGCCACGGCATCCACGAAATCGTAGTTCGCCGCCGAGCGCTCACCGGTATATGCTGTCGCCTGCACCGCGGGTTTAATCTTGGCCAGCAGTCCGGTGAGATTGCCCAACTCGGCATTGGCGATGGCGCCTTTCACCGCACCGCATTTAGTGTGCCCCATCACCAGCACGACCTTGGCACCAGCCAGTTTGCAGGCGAACTCCATGCTACCCAGAATGTCTTGGTTTTCGATGTTGCCCGCGACACGGCAATTGAAGATATCACCGATGCCGAGGTCCATGATCACCTCAGCCGGCGCGCGTGAATCGATACAGGTAAGAAGCACTGCCGCGGGATACTGGCCCTTGGCGCTCGCCCTCTGTTCCCTTAGATAATTGCGGTCTTTCCGCTCTCCTTTGCGGAAGCGCTGGTTCCCGGCCTTCATTACCTCGAGGATCTGCTCCGGCGTCATACTGTCGCGCTGTGCCTTGGTCAGTGCATCGGCGCGCGCCGACCCGATAAAGAGATTGCCGCCGATAAGCCCGAGCGCACTCGCGGCGCCCGTCACTTTGAGAAAATTCCTGCGGCCTGAATCGCCGCTGTTCCGAGGGTATTCAAGTTTGTCGCACATGATCTTGCCTCCTTTCTGAGAATCTTTTTTCCTGAATCAACGTTGGGCGCCGCGCTTTGAACCGACCGATTTTTTGCCGGCGCATGGACACTTTACTATATTGCAGGCGTTTGCTTTGGTGTACGCAATTTGGAGCTATGAATTGTTAGTATCGAGCGAGTAACGTCGGCTCGCATCCGCTTCTGACGAATCTTTCGGGTTTGCGCCGACACCGCCATGCAATGACCCGAACCTGAGAAAGACGTTTGTGATCTCACAGGCAGCGTGCGCAATCCAATCTCCGACAGTTCTCCCAAACTGCCGTTGCCATTTACAGTTAATCGGAGTTCTTTGTTTTGGCCCTGACGGGGTAGCGGAGTTGCAGCAAAAGTGGGCACTGATTTTCTGCCCATTTTTGTATCAATGTGTCGCGTGGACTTGGCTGTAATGGAGCTAGAACAGGTACGCGGCGCCGCAGTTGGTTTGGCCGCTGGTGGTGAGCCAGACCCCGTTCGTCAGATCGGCACAGGTTGCAGCAGTCGGTGCGGTTCCCGCTCCGAGGTAGCTGCTGAAGCGGAATGTGCCGCGCCCCGGATTGGCGTCGTCAATCTTGCGGTCTACTTCGGTCAGAATATCTACCGGTATCTCGTTCCCCGTCTTCAGATTGTGAAGGTTGGCGGCGGCCGGGTCGCCAACGACAATGCTGTAGTTGTTGTCGTAAATGATTTGAAAATACGCGTTGTAGGGGTTGCTCGGCGTATTGGCTTGGGCGACGGCATCGGTCGCGGTCGCCATGTTGTAGCTACCGGTCAGGAAACCTGCGTGCGACATGTGGGTCCACGCTATGGTCTGTTCGTTGGCGCCGGCGGTATTGAGTATTTGTCCGTCGCCGTTGCCGCCCAAGGTCGCCGCGACGTTCGGGATGTTGGTGGTCGCCAGCGCCCCAGGGTAATCACCCGGCAGGGCGTGATAACGGTCCTGGAAGCCGAAGAAAGCCGCCTTGATTCCGTCTTGCTGGGAAATGAGGTTCCTGACCCGGGCGCTGGTGATCAGCTCCTGGCCTTTCAGCACACCGCCCAATAGCAGGCCGATAATGACCAGCACGATAGCCACTTCAATCAGGGTAAAGCCGCGTTGTCTTGTTATCACTGTCAAACTCCTTGGCCTCGAGAAACCTAAATCCACGTTGCAAATTGAACGTACGGCTCGTCTATGCAGGCTGCAAGATACACTATGGCGTCTCCGGGTGCTACTGCGAGGGGATTACCGCCAACTAAAAAATCGTCGGGGGCGTCTGTAGTAGCCGCGACTTGGATAGGCACAGCGTCCGCGCTCAGTTGGCCGATCGCCATGGTCACAATAAATCGTTCATGGGAATCGGCGTATCGGACGGCACGTTCGCAACCAACGTTGCCGTATGCGCCAGCGATCGTGCCGGGTTCATTGCTCCCAGCACGCCGTTCATATTGGTATCCTCGGTGCCAATCGGTGCTTAAACGTCATCTCGACTCCGTATTTATGGCCGCACCGCCGAAAGCGATTTACCTCAATTTTCACCCCAACGGCAACAGCGCGTTCCGTTAGGCAAAACCGGCGAATCCTCTCCCGTGGCATATGCGGGCCTTTAAAATCGCTTGATCAATAGGGGAACAGCAATATCTGTGCCTGGAATTGCATGTGTTATGGCCGCAAAAGGTAGGTTGGAAGTGTGTTCCCCCAACTTGCCGCAGACGTTTAACCTGTGCCAGACGGGGGAAAACGAGCCGTTCCTGCACCGCCCGGATTTTCCCTCGATGCGGGCCGTGTGGGGTTCTATATTAGACTACCCGATAGATTCAGACTCGCTGTAATCTACGCTTTTGGCAGGTAACTGACCGTTCTTCAAAGTTCGCTTCCCGACCCAAGTCATACAGTCAACCTGATGGCGGGCCAACATTTACGCCCTGGACATTCGATCTCGTTTAACCACGATTGGGCCGACCCTTATCTGATTCAAAAGAGTTGTCCCGGCCGGTATTCGGTGGATTTGTCCCGTGTCGCGATTGCCCGCCCGTTGGTGGTTGCGATCGGAAGCGGGGGCGAAACGGTTGCCGCTGCCTTGTGAGTCGTGTTCTTAGATAGCGTCTGCGCTTGCCACCGTTGATGAAAGCGAAAACGGATAAGCCGCCAAGGTCGCAATAGTTTCTCGGTCAACTCACGTTTTCAGTTGGAAATGGCGGGCATTTCAAGAAACACGTAAATCAATACCATCATGGCAATTCCGACGCCCAAATAAGTGCTGCACAGAATCCAAAACCAGATGGGTTCCTCGTCGCGGCGAACGAAGCGGTAATACCTCCGCTCGCCGTCTACCGTTCCGTAGCTTTTGGTGATGACCTTTCCGAGGATGATACCTGACATTCCCCAGGCAACCATGCCGACAGCCACGAGAATGCCGAGGCCTAGCAAAAACGTCGATGAGATCATGAAACTCCCCAAATTTATCACTGCTATGGATAATCCGTTCCAATTACTTTTTAGACGCCGTGCCTGCTCGATAACGGTTCCGTGCAGATATTCTCCGCTCGTTATTCACCATTTCGAACCGGCGGCGCAAATTATCGGTTTTGGTCCAAACCCGAGGCGCGCAACGCACTGCTTCCGACCCAAAGTGATCATGGTCACAATCCGGCACAACTTGCCAACTATCGCATCGACACTGCCGTCGAGAATACAGTATTCTTGATCCAGGATCCTGGCTCGCTTGCGGACTGACTCGTGGAGCACGACGCGCTCCCGCAAATGACGGCAACGCGAATTAACGTTCCCACGCTGACAAAATCGTCTCACGGCTTGGGGTCGATCTGGAAAAAATATAATCGAAGTTTCATGAATTCAGCTGCACAACTTTTCCCAAACATGGAAATAATTTCGACGATCTTGGCGAAAAGCCAAACTCAAATTGAGTCGCGATACCGCTCAATCCGGTGCGCCCACACTTCGCGCAGCTCCAATTCAAGTAATTCAATGGATCGGGGAGCGTTGCTCAGCGCCAATGTATGAGCCGTTTCTCGAGCGCGCCCGCAATTGCAAACAGGAGCAAGACGCAGGCCATGATAAGAAGGATAAGCGCCATCATCAGCGCGGCATTGTACGTGCTCTGCGCGAAGGAGAGGAGGTACCCCAGGCCGCGCGTCGCAGCGACAAACTCGCCGACGCAGGCGCCGGTGAAGGCAAAGCCGACCGAGACCTTGAGATTGCCGAGAATCCAGGCGGTGATGGACGGTAGATAAACTTCGCGCAGCAGGACGGTGCGTCCACCGCCGAGCGTCGTCACGCGCTCGACGAGGCGCCGGTCGACTTCCTTGATGCCCGTGTACACGGTAAAGAACATGAGCACTGCAACGAGGATGAATGCAACAGCGACCTTCGAGCTGAGACCAATGCCGAGCCAGATGACGAACAGCGGGGCAAGGATGACGCGCGGGACGGCATTGAGAGACGTCATCACCGGCGCAAGCAGTTCCGCCAGGCGCGGCAGCAGCGCGGCTGCGGCGCCGAGAACGACTCCGACCGCTACACCAAGAGCGAGCCCCAGAAGCGCGGCCGAGAAAGTCGCCTCGAGGTGCGGCCAAATACTGCCCTCGCTGAAGAGCGCGACAAGCGCGAGCCAGACCCGGCTGGGTGCCGGAAAATAAAGCGCATTCAAAAGACCGAGGCGCGCGCAGATTTCCCACAGAGCCAGGAAAAGGGCGAGCGCCACTGTTTGCCGCACGCTGGTTCTATTGAGTACGCTTTTCATGCGCCGCCGGTCGGGTGCTGGCTCCCGACCTCTTCCGAAAGGTCATGCCAAAGTCGTGCGAGGAGCGGCGCGAAAGACGGATGTGCGCGCGCCGCGATGAGATCGCGCGGCCGCGGGATGGGCACCGGATAGCGCTGCCGGATGCGTGCCCGGGGCCCGCGCGAGAGGAGATAGACGACATCGGAAAGGACCTGCGCCTCTTCCAGATCGTGGGTTACCAGAAGGATGGTGATCCGCTGGTCCTCTACGAGCGCAAGAAGATCCTCGGTGACGCGATGGCGCACGATTGCGTCAAGCGACGCAAAAGGCTCGTCCATTAGGAGCAATCGCGGCCGCAGCGCCAGCACCTGGGCGAGCGCGACGCGCTTTCTCTGCCCTCCGCTCAGGGAACGCGGATAACGCGGGCCGAGTCCGTGCAGCCCGAGCCGTTCGAGCCAGAAATCCGCCTCCGCTTCAGCCTCGCCGCGTGCTTTGCCGCGGATGCGCAATCCGAGGCACACGTTCTCGCGCGCCGTTCGCCACGGAAGCAGCGCATCGTCCTGAAACAAGATGCCGACTTCATGGGAGGGAATGCCAAGCTCGACCGTGCCGGCGCTATAGCGCTGTAGGCCCATGATAGCGCGCAGGACGCTGCTCTTTCCCGAGCCCGAAGGACCCACCAGGCTGACGAATTGCCCTTGTTCTACCGCGATGCTGGCGTCTTCGAGTACCGGCTCGTCACCGTAGGATAACGTGAGGTTGGAGACCTCAAGCACTCAGCTTCCACTGACTGAGAGGTCGAGAATGCTTTCGGCCTTGACGTCCGACTTGAGAAGCCCGCTGATTTTCAAGGACTGGGCAACGCGGTCGCACGCCGCAACATTAATGGCGACCTGCGTTGGATAGAGCGAGTGCCGGTATCGGTCGACGATCGTGGCGAACTCGTTCATGTCGGCACCTGCGGTAAGCGCGCGCGGCAGCGCGGCGACGAGTTCGTTCGCCGGCACGCTTTGAACGCGCTGAAGCCCGCGCTGGAGTGCGCGGGCGAGGGCGGCCATCTCTTTCTTGCGGGCTTCAATCTCACTGGCCCGCACGGCGACGCCCATGAATTCGTACGGGCCGCCCAGATACTTCTCCGAATCGGCGAGCAGCATGAAGTTGACGAGTACGCGGCTTCCGGCCTTGACGGCGCGGTCCAGCGCCGGCTCCTGCACCATGCCGGCATCGATTTGACCGAGGCGCAAGGCTTCGGAAATGTTCGGGCCAAGCGTGGCGAACTGGACCTTTGCCGAATCGGCGCCCGCCTTGGCAAGCAGGTAGAGTACAAGTGCGTGATCAGCATTACCCAGTGCCGAAACGCCGACCGTGTGCCCTTCGAGCTTCTTCAAGTCAACGATCTCCGCGGCGCGGTGCGGCGCAGTCACCAGCGCAAACAACGGCAACCGCCCGGTCGACGCGAAGCGCCTAATGTTGGCGCCATGCGCGTAAGCCTGAAGCGCGACGTCGAACGCGGTAGCGGCGTAGTCAACCGCGCCGCCAACGAGCGCCTGCATCGCGGCGTTGCCGCCGCGCGCATAGACGAGCTCGACCTCGAGTCCTTCGTCACGAAAGAAGCCCGCCGAGCGTGTCGTTTCATAGGGAATCACGCAGAGGAGCTGACTGCAGAACGCGAGCTTGACGTGCTTAAGTTCGGGGGCGGCGCGCACACCGCGCATCGCCAGCGAAGCGACGAGCGCCGCGACGCCCTTCAGGACTCCGCGTCGCGACACTTCCGCGTCGCGATCAATTTTTTGCAGGGCGCCCGACGGTGTGACGTCCGCACCCGCGACCCATTTTTTCTCGCAACATCCCATTTTTGAATTTTGAAAAAACCTGGAAAAAGCACGGTACCGCCATCATGTGATGATGTCAAATATCGCAGATTACAAATTTCGAGCTCGATCGCAGACAAAGCGACCGGGGTCGCGTGCTTGGTTTTTTGGCATTCGGGAGTAATTCAACGCGCTCGTTGCTCGTTACATCCATCATTGCTTCGTGATCAATACACATTCTTATCGTAGAATTCTTCCTCGCAGATAACGTTACTCTCGATCACGGTTCATTCCCTGGCGAGTTTCTTGAGGTCGGGAAAATGGTTGCCGGGCTTCGGCCTTCGCAAGCCGTGAGGAGACCGCCCTGAAGACAAGATCGTGGCCCTCGCGGGACAAATGGATCCCATCGGCGTAGAGAAAGAGATCTTTGCTCGGTCGCGCGCTCGCGGCGAATGTGTCGTAGAGATCGAGCGTCGGGATGCCCAGCGCGCGGAGCTTGCTGTCTAGCAATCGTTGTGGAGCGAGGTCTTTTGCGTCTCTCTGCCGGACCTGGTACTCGTAGGGCAGGACGACAACGAGGAACGGGATCCCTGCCTTCTTCAGTAGAGCATGGGTCTCGCCCAACACTTCGACCGTCTGCCGAAAGGCGGGGTTTGCGGCATTATAATAGGCGAAGTCATTCAAAAAATAGGTCTTGCTCCGGTCCGCGAGGATGCCCTTCATGAGCATGTAGAGCTTCGAATGGCGACGAAGCAAGCCGAGCACCTCCTCCGAAAGGGGCACGGGGCCGGCCGGAAGCTGAAATCGAGGCGCCGGGTCATTGAGACAGTAGAACAGGATAACCAGGCTCGGCGGCGTCGGCTTTGCGAGAAACTCTTTGACCACTTCGAGGTAGTCCCCGACGCTATACCCTATAACCGCGCTGTTCCAGATCTTGATTGCCGGATGCGCCGCTTGCAGTTTGCCGGCGAAGGTGTCCTTCGCAGCCACGCCAACACCGAACGCAACCGAGTCGCCGAGCAACAGCCACGATGGGCCGGTTACACTCGCACCGCCTTGGAGATCGCGGTATCCAAACCGGTCGATCTTCACCGACTCCCCGAACACGACTCCGGAGGCTCCTGGACGCCAACGGACAAGGCTCCCACCGGGGGCAGGCGGAAGCAAGAGAGATCGCTCCGCGTCCTGGAAGTTGATGTGTGGAAACGACCAACGGACGAGGAACTCCACGGCGACAAGCAGGACGGAAACCATCACCACGAGATATACAGCAAAACCTAGCCATCTCAGCAAACGCAGAGGCGCCCCGTCCTTTAAGATGCTGCGGCGAAACGCCCCTGTCGTCACGTCAATCTTTTGCGGGGCGGCCGGCTGAGTACGTTGCTTTTGATCCACTTTTCCTGGTGGCATCCCATATTCGCATTTAAAAAAACTTGGAACGAACACGGTACCGCCGCAATGCGATGATTTCAAACATTGAATATGGCAATTGTCAAGCTCGATCGAAAACGAAGCAACCTGGCAGACGATTTCACGGTTTGCTTGGAAAAACAGCTAGGAGGTTACTTTTTTTGGAGCGTCGGTACTGACCTTCTTGACGTTTTGCTTCCTCAGCTTCTTGGCTCGCTTGGCCAGCACCGCGAGGTGTTTCTTTGCTTTTTGCCGCATGCGCCTGGTTTTTAGCATTCGGGAATGACTCAACGGAACCTCCGGTCGTTACATTCGTCAGAACTTTGCGAATAACGGTCAATCTTATCGTAGGACACATCCTCGCGGGTCGCTTCGCCCTCAATTACGCGCCCGCCCGGCGGACGTTCGCGCATCTGCCGTCGCAGTTCACGCGTTTTCCACCACAAGTAGCCCCATGCGAGCAGCCCGGCGATCACCAGGATTGCAAACACCAGCAGTGAGAACATGAACGCCACGATCAGCAGCGCGGCAGCCACCACATACGTGAGCACTTTGAGGCCTGGCGCATTTAAGTTGAAGCGCGTGCTGCTTGCAGTGTGTGTGGGCCGTTCCTCGTCTGTTTGCATTAAATTCCGTAATGGCGTTCACTGCGCAAATTATGCGTATTGTATATTTTATCGATTCGATGCGTACTGGGACAGTTCAGCTTGCCGCTGGGCAAATTTGGGATCGAATTTTGTCGCACTGCGGGCCAACGCGGTATCTCCACCTGCGTCGCCCTTAAAATTTGTCCCCGCATGCACACCAAATTCGACCATGGCTGGACACATTCTGTGTATTTGTCCTGATCTGATTTGACGGCGTATTATTTCGGACGTTCCATCAACGCATTCACTTCGTGTACGGCTAAAGAGCTGCCGGTTAGCTGCGGTGAATGTATTACCAAATGAACTGACTGCTTGCATCTTGGTTTTATTTCCAAAGCGGCTCTTCACTCATCACAGAACAGTTAATCACGCGTTCCTTGATACCGAACCGCTCGCAAATAGGGTCAGAATCGCCGAGAATCCATTTAACCACAATCTGAGATACCGATGGCAACGGAATCAAAGGGAATCCAAGGGCGCGATGCCCAAAAAGAGGCGTTGAAACGCGCACCGCCGGCGACGCCCCACACTCAGTCCTTCGCGGTTCTTGCCGTTGCGGTGCTTGGCGTGGTTTACGGAGATATCGGCACCAGTCCGATTTACGCGTTGCGGCAGTGTTTTGCCGGCAAGGATCCAATACTTGTCACGTCGGGCAATGTGCTGGGAGTACTCTCGCTGGTTTTCTGGACGCTCATCTTGGTCATCTCGCTCAAGTACATGGTCTATGTGTTGCGCGCGGATAACCGCGGTGAAGGCGGCACCTTCGCGCTGCTGGCGTTACTTCGACCGGACCAGGATCAACGATGGCTACGCCGTGCGCTCATCCTGCTGGGAGTTATGGGGGCGTCGATGCTATACGGTGGCGCGATGATCACGCCTGCGATCTCGGTGCTGAGCGCGGTGGAAGGCCTGCAAGTTGCTGCGCCGAATCTGCATAACTACGTAATTCCAATTACCGTGGCGATTCTGATTCTGCTCTTCGCCGTACAGCGTCACGGAACCGCGACGGTAGGGGCAATTTTTGGTCCCTTAATGCTGATCTGGTTGGCCGTACTGGCCGCGCTTGGAATTCACGGCATTCTCCAAGCCCCCCAAGTATTACTCGCGATCAACCCGTGGTACGCGATCAAGTTCTTTCTAGCAAATGGTTTCACGGGCTATCTTATTCTCTACGCTGTTTTCCTTGTTACTACGGGCGGTGAAGCATTATACGCGGATCTGGGCCATTTCGGCCGCCATCCCATTCGCAAAGTTTGGTTCGCTTTCGTACTTCCGGCGCTACTGATCAATTACTTCGGACAAGGCGCGTTATTGATTGCCGCACCCTCAAAAAGCGTCCATCCCTTCTTTCATCTGGCTCCATCATGGGGCGTATACCCGCTGATCATTCTTGCCACAGCCGCGACCTGCATCGCGTCACAAGCAGTAATTACCGGCACCTACTCATTGACGCGTCAGGCCGTGCAACTCGGACTATTACCCGGGCTCACCGTGGAACAAACCTCCGCCGACGCACGCGGACAGGTATATATGCCTGCCGTAAACTGGCTGCTGATGACGGCCGCCATCGGCTTGGTGCTTGCTTTTCGCACCTCCGGTAATTTGGCCGCAGCGTACGGTGTGGCGGTAAACTCCGCTATGGCAATCACGACGGTACTGACGTTCAACGTCGCGCGCGAGCGCCGGGGCTGGACCTTGCCCGCAGCGTTTGCTTTTCTACTGGGGTTTTTAGCGATTGATCTTGGGTTCCTGGGCTCCAATCTCTTCAAAATACCCGATGGCGGCTGGTTGCCCTTAGTGATCGGCGTGACGCTGTTCACCGTCATGACCACGTGGCGCAGGGGCGCGGGTCTTTTAGCCGAGCAGATCGCAAATACCACATCAAATCTGGAAACGTTCATCGGGCGCGTAACGGCCGAACGCATATCGCGCGTACCCGGCACTGCGGTATTTTTCACCGGGCGGTTGGAGCAGACCCCGCCGTCGCTGCAGCAGCTGGTGCGGCACACCGGTGTCTTGTTCAAGCGTGTGATCTTGGTGACGGTGGTAATTGAACCGTTGCCTACTATAAACCGCGAGGAACGCATCGAACTAAACAAGCTCGAGCACGGGTTCTACCGACTGGTGCTGCGCTATGGATTCATGCAGGGGCCAAACATTCCGTCGGAGCTGGCTGCCTGCGAGGAATTGGGACTCAAGCTCGATTTAAATCAAATACACTACTTCATTGGCCATGTGGATCTGCTGCCGGGTCGCAAGCGGGAAGGCATGGCACGCTGGCGCGATCGGCTTTTCGTTTGGATGGCGCGCAATACCCAGGATGCAACTGCCGCTTACCATATCCCCGCCGCTCAAACAATGAAGGTCGGATTACAGGTTGGAATCTGAATTTTTTGTTGTATTCGTTAAAACGCCCATCCCCGTATCGGAACGGTCGTCGTCGCGATTTCGCTTACTCCCGAACCAAAATCACGTTTACGGCTTTGACAAGAACGCGCACCGAATCACCTTTTTTCACGCCAAGATCGGCGAGCGTATCCAAAGTCATGACGGAGGTGATATCGATCGGGCCATCGACCGTGACCTTGACCTGACTCATGACGGAACCCCTTTTAATTTCCTCGACTTTTCCAACTATGTTGTTTCGCGCTCCGTATTTCATGCGGTCCTCCATAGAAAAAAGTGCTGTCGAAATTCCCGACTTGCGGCTGTGAAC
>DATIXX010000070.1 GCA_035518095.1 Burkholderiales bacterium
GCGCCGTGCAGATTCAGCTTGCGGTTGTATCGCGTACGCTTAGAGATAGATTCATAAGGCGACCAATCCCTTTGTCATTAGTGTTTGCGGCCGATACTTCTTTTAGTCCAATGCTCATCACAAAGCTTCTACTTCGATGGGTTCGAGGCTATTTGATAGGCGGCATTTATTCCTTGGGGTTGTCCTAATTTTGGGATAATTGATTGCCAATGGCCGCGCGGGAATCATGCGAGGTTACGGTTGTCGAAGGCATTACGTATTGGGCAAGATCGAAGGACGTTTTGCAGCCGCGCTACGCGCCGCGGGGCTCGCTGCGGTGTAATTCTGTTACCGGTAATTCCGCGTCACATAAGGGGGAACGATGGCGAACAACCGACATCCGATTCATGGAAGCGAACGTCAGCCAGTCTTGGGTTCGCGCCGCATTGGTCCGGCGGATCCCAATGAAAGATTCGAAGTCACCATAGCGGTGCGCCCCCGGGCATGGGATAAATTGCAGGCCCGAATAACTCAAGGCGCAGCACAGCGTCTGACTCGTGATGATTTCGAGAGGACGCACGGCGCCAACGAAACCGACTTCGATAAGATTATTGCGTTCGCAAAGCAGAATCAACTCACCGTGGTCGAGCGGAATATCGCCCGCTGCAGCGTGGTCCTGTCGGGCACGGTCGCCAAATTCAATGCC
The DNA here is from genome assembly GCA_035518095.1 of Burkholderiales bacterium. Taxonomy (NCBI): domain Bacteria; kingdom Pseudomonadati; phylum Pseudomonadota; class Betaproteobacteria; order Burkholderiales; species Burkholderiales bacterium. The sequence goes on from DATIXX010000070.1 coordinate 686, forward strand.
GCGTTCGGTGTCCAACTTGAAATGTACGAGCATCCCGCGGGCACTTACCGCGGTCGTACGGGTTCTGTGTATATACCTAGGGAACTCAAGGATATCGTCGTAGGTGTCTTTGGCCTCGACAATCGGCCCCAGGCCAAGCCCCATATTCGTTTCAGGGGAGGAAGCGCCAACGTGCAACGGCACGATGCGGGTACTTCGTTTACGCCGACGCAGTTGGCTGGCTTATACAATTTTCCGTCAGCAGACGGCGGCGGGCAATCCGTTGGCATCATCGAGTTGGGGGGAGGCTATCGCCCTGCGGACTTGACTACATATTTCAACACGCTCGGGATCTCGCCCGCACCGAAGCTTACGGCCGTTTCCATTGACCACAGCGGCAATAAACCTACCGGTGATGCGAACGGCCCGGATGGCGAGGTAATGCTGGATATCGAGGTGGCGGGCGCGATCGCACCCGCCGCCCGGCTTGTTGTCTATTTTGCGCCGAACACCGACCGCGGTTTTTTGGATGCGATCACCACAGCCATTCACGATAAAACCAATAATCCCTCGGTCATCTCAATCAGCTGGGGCGGGCCTGAGTCGAGTTGGACGCCTCAGAGCTTGCAGGCGTTCGATCAGGCGTTTCAGGCCGCGGCGGCACTCGGCGTGACGGTCTGCGTCGCCTCGGGCGACAACGGATCAACGGATGGCGTGAATGATGGCGCGAATCACGTTGATTTTCCCGCGTCCAGCACCTATGCGTTAGGCTGTGGTGGTACCCGCCTGGAAGCGTCAGGCGCATCAATCACGAGCGAGATTGTTTGGAACGAACTTCCGAACGACGGGGCGAGCGGCGGCGGTGTGAGTGGCGTCTTTCCCAAACCGAGTTGGCAATCTACTTTTAACATCCCTAAACCACCCGCCGCCGGTGGCGGTCGCGGTGTGCCGGACGTAGCGGGGGACGCAGACCCGATGACCGGTTATCAGGTAAGAGTTGACGGACAGAACACCGTGATTGGCGGCACCAGCGCGGTGGCACCCCTGTGGGCGGGCCTAATAGCGCGGATCAACCAGCTCAAGGGACAGCCCGTGGGCTACATCAATCCCCGCATCTACAGCAACAGCGCGGCATTGCGGGATATCACCAACGGAAACAATGGTGCGTATTCTGCCGGACCCAAGTGGGATCCATGTACGGGTCTGGGCAGCCCGGACGGTGCCAAGTTACTGAAAATTCTTTGATCGACCAGGCCCAAAATCACCAGGAATTCGAGTCGCAAAAATCTTCACGGGCGCTCCGGTTTGATGCGGAAAAACGTAATCAAGACGGCGAGCGCAAACAGCAGATAGCCTGTAGTGAAAACCCAAGCAGGAAAATTATAATAAAGAATCCTGCCGACCCAGTGCTGGACAAAGCTGGCGTGCGTCGCGCTGCCGCGCAGCGCATCTTCCCACGCCGTCAAAGGACAGACCATCCCCACAACGGATTCCCCCGCGACAAAGAGTATTGCGGCAAGATGGGTGAGGCGGAACCAGAAGTTGCGCACCCAGCGCCAGCGCAAAGCCGCGCCGATCCAGATCAGGAACAGCCCAAAGACAACAAACAGCACGAAACCAAAATGAACAACAAGAATAAAGTCGGCAAGCTCGGTCACGGAGTTGTTACGGGGTAATCATCGGACGTCGCGGATCGCTGCACCATTCGCTCCACGACCCCGGATAAAGCTTTGAACCGCGAAGGCCCGCTATTTCCATTGCAAGTAAATTCTGGCACGCGGTCACCCCGGAGCCGCACATATGTACTGTATTTTGCGGCGGCGCATTGTCAAGCAATTCCAAAAATGCGCGTCTCAAGTCTTCGGGGGATCTGAAGCAGCCTTTGTCGAGATTATTCTGGAAAAAATGATTCAAAGCGCCTGGAATATGTCCCCCTACCGGGTCGAGCGGCTCAACATTGCCGCTGTATCGCTCGGGGCTTCTCCCGTCGATCAGACGCATGTCGCTTTTCTTAAGGTGCGTTTCGACGTAGCGCGCGTCAACGAAGTTATCCTGCGGCTCAGGATCAAACTTGACAGGTTCAAAACGCGGCACTTCGCTCGTTACCGGGCGCTTTTCGGCGAGCCATTTCGGGAATCCTCCATCGAGCACCGCGACGTTGAAATGTCCCTGCCAGCGCAGCATCCACCACAAGCGCGCGGCAAACGCGCCGCCCGTGCTGTCGTACGCGACTACCTGTTTCTTGCGGTCGATCCCGAGCCTGCCGAGTGTCGCGCAAAAAGTTTCAGGCGCAGGCAGGGGGTGTCTGCCATTTTTTCCTGTGGGTTGCGCTGCAAGATCGGAGTCGAGGCTCACGAAGCGCGCTGACGGAATATGCGCGGCGAGGTAAGCGCGTCGCCCGGCTCCGGGATCGGCAAGGTCATGGCGGCAGTCGCAAATTACCCAGCGCTGATCGTCGAGATTCGTTGCAAGCAGGCTTGTTGAGACAAGGGTGGTATGTCCCATACCATTCAACCGGCCTTAAGCCAGTTCTGCGCAGACTGGTCATCCTCAAACACCTGAATATCGGAATCCACGAACAGGCGTGACAGCCACGCGCTCCACGTCAGCCACTGATTATCCGTGATGATCGCGATTTTTCCAAAATCATGCTCGTGCCTGCGGCTGAACTGGATATCTTCCCACGCCACATCGACAGTGTACCCAACCATGTCGCGAAGATCGAACAACAAGTTGACTCTTTTGCCCGCACGCAGTTTCTCCAACACGCGCTCTTCGAACTCGCGGTAATCGGCAAGCGTAAATTCGCCAAGAACATTGGCGCTGACCAAGTTGCCCGCATGCTGGATTGATATCATCGGAGCTCCTTTTTAATGTTAAGCAACAACACCGGTTGCCGCAACGTCTGCATGCTATTCGTCAGGCATCCCGTGCGGCGGCGCAGCCCCGACGCTGAGAATGCCGCCAGCCGCGATCAGGCCGATAGCCAGCCAGCCCGTAATGGTCAACACTTCTCCCCACAAAGCGATTCCGAACAGCGAGGCAAACACCACTGTGCTGTAGGCCAAGGCGCCTGATACCAGAGTCTTCCCTTTGCCATAAGCCCGGGTCATGGCGAGCTGTGCCAGCGTCGCGCTGGCGCCCAAGCCCAGCAAAATGAGGAAGCCTTTCTGATCGATGCTGTGAAAGCCGCTGAACAACACCCAAAATCCCGCGCCTATTGTGCATAACAGGGAAAAATAAAACACCACGCGCCATTCGGGCTCGCCGGTTTCTCCGAGCTGCTTGATGTTGAAATAAGCAATACCCGCGAGAATGCCGGAAATCAAGCCGAGGCAGCCCGCGAAAAACCGATCGTGACTTAACGTCGGGCGCAGCAGCAGTACGACGCCGGCAAATCCCAGGATGATCCCGAGCACCAACGGCCAGTGGGCGCGCTCTTTCAGCCACAGCGTCGTCAGCAATGCGAGAAACAGCGGCGATGTATAGTTCAGCGTCACCGCCGTAGCGAGCGGCAGGGCGCCGATGGCGTAGAAGTAGAGGAGGATCGCGACGAAACCCGAGATGCTGCGCACCAAATGAATTTTCCAGTGCGGCGTGGCGAGCGACAGCCGCTGGTGGCGCGTGACCGTGTAAATTGTCGCGAGCCCGATAACCGAGCGGTAGAACACCAGTTCGGCGCTGGAAAAATGCGGCGAACCCAGTTTAACGAACACGCCCATGCACGCAAACAGCAGTCCTGCTGCCAGCATCCACAGGGACTGCATATCTTAACGGCCGTTACGAGGGACGAGTAACAAGTGACGAGACAAGAGCAGGCGCGTGGTGCGTTGCTTAGCGGGCAGTCAAATATGGCCCGCGAGCTGCCGACGCACAAATTCGTGAAAGTGCTGCATACCGTCTTCCATCGGCGACTGGTAGGGTCCGGCATCATTCTCGCCCGCGAGGTACAGCGCCTTGCGGCCCGCAGTCATGCGCAGGCAAATTTCGTCGTCCTCTAGCGCGGTTTCGTCGTAGGCTTTTTGTTCTGCCTCGACGAATTCGCGCTCGAACAGGGCGATATCTTCGGGGTAATAGAACTCCACGATGTTGGTGCACGCTTCAGGTCCGCGCGGATGCACGGTGCTGATCACCAGTACGTGGGGATACCATTCCAGCATGATGTTTGGGTAATAGGTCAACCAGATTGCGCCATAGGGCGGCTCTTCGCCACTACGATAACGCAGCACCGCTTCATGCCATTTTTGGTAGGTTGGCGTACCGGGCTTGGCGAGCTTGCGGTTGACGCCGACGACCTGCACACTATACCAATCGCCGAATTCCCATTTCAGGTTGTTGGCATCAACGAAGTTGCCCAAGCCGGGGTGGTACGGCACCACGTGGTAATCCTCGAGATAGACTTCTATAAAGGTCTTCCAATTGAACGCGTACTCCTGCACTTCCACGCGATCAAGCAGGTACCCCGAGAAATCGAAATCCTTCATCACGCCGAGTCCGACAAGGTCCCGACCTATGTTACGGCAGCCCGAAAACAGCAAACCATTCCATCGGGTAAGCGAAGTTTTCGGGAGATCGAGGCAGGGACTGGTGGGGAAATGGGGGGCGCCGAGCAATTGGCCATCCAGCGCGTAAGTCCAGCGGTGTAGGGGGCAGACTAGATTTTTGGCATTGCCGCGGCCTTTAAGTATGATCGATTGACGATGGCGGCAAATGTTACCGATGAGTTCAACGCCGTGCGGGTTGTGAATCAGCGATTTGGCTTCATTCAACCAGTCAAGAACGTAATAATCGCCTACGTTTGGAACCATCAGTTCGTGACCCATGTAGCCGGGCCCGCGTTCGAACAGCACGGCTTCTTCCACTTGCGCTATGCGCGGATCGAAATACCAGCTAACCGGAAGCTGCGACGAGACTGGTGCCGCTACAGATGCCTGAGCCAAATTGGACATCTTTACACCCTCCAAACTATTAAACCCTAAGACCACGGCCGATGGCGCCGGTTGCAGACGCAGGTTACGGAAAACTTCGTAATACGTAGGGGCAAGCTCTTCGAGGTTATCCTTTGATAAGCTCGAGGCGAGCCGCTTGTTCTGCCAAAACCGACCCACTACCGTAAAGTTCGCGCTATTCTAAGCAAACGGGAATAAAGTGCAAGGACTTTTCCAGGGAACCTCCGATTAAGTTCCACACGGTTGCCACGGCGCTTTGTCGTCGATGGGACGCGCGAAGCGAGGCGTAGTCAATGGTTGGACCCTTCACAAGCGGCGCGACAAAACACACAGCCCCGGGAACCGCTTTGCTTTTGGGTTGATGTAAAATGCGGCGTCTGCGGCGCACCCCGGGCTCGGTCTCGCGCAGTGAGGTGGAGAATAGGCACATAAGGCTGCGTTCGATATGCCGAGTTGGTGCTTTGTGCGGCTGCGCCATTCGCGGAGGACTTGATCAGAGGTTTCTTTCGTTGACTGATTGCCTCGCCGTGCGTTATTTTTGCTTTTAACCTGGACTTTTAAAATAATGCCGAAAACCAGACCCCAGACTTTTGAATCTGCGCTTACCGAGCTTGAGAAAATTGTCGCTAGCATGGAAGCGGGCCAGCTGTCGCTTGAGGAGTCATTGGCGGCATATAAGCGCGGCGCGGAATTACTTAAATTTTGCCAAGGCGCGCTGGCGGAAGTGCAGCAGCAGGTGAAGATTCTCGAAGCCGATACTTTGAAAAATTTCTCCGGTGCCGACGATTCCAACGGATGATTTTCAGGAATGGGCGCGCACGCATCAGGCGCGTACGGAATCCACGCTGGGGCGGGTGCTTCCTCCTTCCGACGTCGCTCCAAAGCGTTTGCATCAGGCTATGCGCTACTCCGTGCTGGGGGGCGGGAAAAGAGTACGGCCGCTCCTGGCGTTCGCGGCAGGCGAAGCGGCGCACGCCGACACGGAGAGGGTAGCGATTGCCGCCGCGGCGGTGGAACTCATTCATGTCTATTCGCTGGTGCACGATGATCTGCCGTGTATGGACAACGATGTGTTACGTCGTGGGAAACCCACTTGCCACGTCGAGTATGACCAGGCCACCGCGCTGTTGGTCGGCGACAGCCTGCAAAGCCTTGCGTTCCAGCTGCTTTCCGAATATCGCTTGAGCGACGATCCGGCGCGTCAACTGGAAATGCTGAAGCTGCTCGCGACGGCCAGCGGCTCGCGAGGCATGGCTGGCGGCCAGGCGGTCGACCTGGACAGCACCGGCAAATCGCTCACGCTGCCCGAACTCGAGTTCATGCATATTCATAAAACCGGGGCGCTCATTCGCGCCGCGATACTGTTGGGTGCGTACTGCGGCAACAGTCTGGATGATAAACCGTTGGCGAGGCTCGATCATTTTGCAAAATACATAGGCTTGGCGTTCCAGGTGGTGGATGATGTTCTGGATGCGGAGGCGAGCACCGCAACTCTTGGGAAGACTGCGGGCAAGGATGCCGACAATAACAAGCCGACTTATGTGAGCGTGCTCGGAGTATCGGCAGCGCGTGAGCATGCAGAACAGCTGAAAAGCAATGCTATGAGAGCACTCGAGGATTTTGACGAAAGCAGTAACCGATTGCGTCAGCTTGCGGACTTTATAGTATTGCGGCAGTTTTAAGCACCGCATTGAACCGGGAAGCTATGCCCCGGTCATAATAGGTGTTGATATGCAAGTTATATACTCAACTATTGCGCCGCGTTATAATAAAAAACGGCAAAAAAGGATTCGACCATGAACTACCCCGATCCAGTAATATCTTCGATACCCGATGTACAAAGCACTCCGGATAAGCGCCATTTGCCCATAGACAAAGTGGGCATCAAGTCCATACGGCATCCGGTACGTGTTGCTGACAAAAGCGGCGGCGTGCAGCACACCATCGCCCAGTTCAATATGTACGTGGACCTGCCGCATGCCTTTAAGGGTACGCACATGTCGCGCTTTGTCGAAATTCTCAATAGCCACGAGCGGGAAATTTCGGTGGAGTCGTTCGAGAGCATCCTGCGCGAAATGGTGCAGAAGCTAGAAGCCAAGGCCGGCCATATCGAAATGAGCTTTCCTTATTTTGTGAATAAGTCGGCGCCGGTTTCCTCGGTGGAGAGTTTGCTTGACTACGATGTGACATTCATCGGAGAAATTTTTGACGACCACTATTACTTCACCATGAAGGTCGTGGTACCGGTCACCAGCCTTTGCCCCTGCTCGAAGGAAATTTCAGAGCGCGGAGCGCACAACCAACGCTCGCATGTGACGGTGACAGCGCGCACCCATGGCTTTGTGTGGATCGAGGAAATCGTGCGTTACGTGGAAGAAAACGCCTCAAGCGAGCTATACGGCCTGCTCAAGCGTCCCGACGAGAAATATGTCACCGAACATGCTTACGATAACCCCAGATTCGTCGAGGACATGGTGCGCGATATCGCCACGCGGCTTAATCGCGATGAGCGCGTCGACGCGTATATCGTCGAGTCGGAGAACTTTGAGTCGATCCATAACCATTCGGCCTATGCCCTGATTCAACGCGACAAGAAAAGGCATAGCGTGGCCGACGGCTTAATGCAGGCGCTGACTACTCAGTAGCGCTTCGTCAGTGTCATCTCCGAGCCTTCGCGTTTCATATCTACGCGGTTCAAAAAGCTCATCCCCATCAGCGCCATCGGCAGGTGTTCGCCCTCCTGCACCAACGCATCGACATTGTTGAGGGAGATATCTCCTATTTTTACGTTGTCCAGCGTTACTTTGTAGACCGGCACCGGGCCATTGGCGGTCGAAACCACGCCGCGTTGTCCTTTCAGGTAATTCAGGCCAATGCGCCTTGCTTCGCTGCTGTTTAGCGATATCATGGTGGCGCCGGTATCGATTATGAATTTTACGGTGGCACCGTTGATGCTGCCTTCGGTGATGAAATGCCCGCTGGAATCGGCGGTCAGAGTCACGCTGGAATTGTCCGCGGGCGCGAAATTCGACGAGATTCTATTGCCCAGGCCCAGCACCTGACGCTTGCCGTCGATTTCAAAGTCCGCGCTATCTGAATCCGCACTGATCAATTTGACGCCCTCTGGCGAGATTTCTCCCGTGCTCAAAATGCGCGGTTTGTTGCCGTTTATCACCACCACAGCTTTGCCGGGAAACAGGCCGATAACATTGATATCGGTAGCCGCCGCCTGTCCCGCGAAGAGTAGGAAAACCAGCCAAACTAAACTAAAATTTTTATGTTTGATCAACATGAGGCGCCATCATGAAGCCTGTAGCAATTTTCCGGCACGCGCGCACCGAAGGCCCGGGTTATTTTGCCACATTTCTCACGCGGCTTGGAATTCCGTGGCTGCTGATCAAGGTTGACGAAGGGCAAGCGCTTCCACGGCAGGCGCAAGATTACGGCGGCCTGGTGTTCATGGGCGGTCCCATGAGCGTAAACGACGATTTGCCGTGGATCCCACAGGTACTCGAGCTCATACGGCAGGCCGTGGCACGGGAAATTCCGGTGCTGGGGCACTGCCTCGGCGGTCAGTTGATCGCAAAGGCATTAGGAGGCGAGGTGCGCAAAAATCCAGTGAAGGAAATCGGCTGGGGCGAGGTCAAGGTGGAAGACAACCCCGCCGCACAGTCCTGGTTGGGCGACATGCCGAAGTCGTTTCTATCGTTTCACTGGCACGGTGAAACATTCAGTCTCCCGCCCGGCGCGACACGCATTCTTTCCAGCCAGTGGTGCGAGAACCAGGCATTCGCGGTGGGGAAACACCTGGGTTTGCAATGCCACGTGGAAATGACCCCTGAATTGATCAAGAGCTGGTGCGAAACGGGAGTAAAGGAAATCGAGGCGAACACAGGACCCTCGGTGCAAACCGCGCGGGCGATGCAAACGAATCTGGATAACCGCGTGCCGCGGCTGCACCGCATTGCGGACCGGCTCTACAGCCGCTGGATCACTGGGCTTAGTGTTTAAACGGGCGGATCAGGTCCTTATCATGATGGTGGCAAGCCAAAGGAAAAGGCCCATGCTGGTGACGTCGGTCGCCGTGGTGAGAAATATAGCTGACGCGCTTGCCGGATCGAATCCCAGTTTCTTGAGGGTTATGGGAATCAAGGCGCCGGAGAGTCCAGCCGCGACGCAGGCCGCTGTCATGGCGAGAAACACCACAAATCCCAGCATCGTTGCGTGTGTATTGCTCTGAGAAATCGCGGCGACATACATGCCAACGCCCGCGGTAAGACCGACGAACAAGCCATTCAATAATCCCAACCATGCTTCTTTCGCCAGCAGAATCTTTTGCTTGTGCGGTTTTAATTCGCCCAACGTCATGCCGCGCAGCGTGATGGCCAACGCCTGGCAGCCGGTGTTGCCGGCCTGCCCGGCGAGCACCGGCAGAAAAAGGGCGAGTATCACGAGCTTGTCGATCGTACCCTGAAAGAAGCCGACCACCACGGCGTCAAGAAATGCGGTGAGGAGGTTGAACTGCAGCCAGGGATGGCGGAACCTAAGGCTGGTTGGCCAGGGTGTGGCGAGCCGTTCCTCCTTTTCCACGCCCACCATTGAACCGGGCTGAGCGCTGATTTCGAATGCGCCGGCCTGGAACATGACCTGGCCGCGCACCAGCCCGACCAGTCGGCCTTGACCGTCGCACACCGGATAAACCGGGTAATGTCGGTTGATGGCAAGCTTCATCGCATCGTTCAGCGCCATTTGAGGCTTTAAAAAGAACAGTTCCGTGAGCATGATATCTTGCAGGCGGCGCGATTTGTCCGCGAACAGCAGGTCGCGCATGGTCACGAGACCGAGAAGTCTTCCCGCGTCGTCAGTTACATAGCCATAGGTTATAAAAGCGGTCTTGATGAGGCTATGCAGCCGGTTTATGGTTTCGGCCACGCTGAGCTGCGGATTGAATACCGCGAGCGCGGGCTCCATCAACCGTCCGATGCTGCCCTCCGGATAGGACTGGTTTTGCCGCCATTGCCTGGAGATTTCGGGAGGCGCGGCGCCCAAAATAGTCTCGAATTGTTTCCTGGAAAATTCGCCGAGGAGTTCCTGCACCGCCTCCGGATTGAGCTCCAAAAGCAGTTTGACGATAAAATCGGCAGGCTGGTTTTCCAGGAGCCGGACCCCTTCGGGAGCGGGCCTTTGCAAAACCTCCGTGAGCAGGGCCTTGCGCTGCTCTTCGCTCCAATCTTGGGATGCCACCGCTTGCGTAGGCATTTTCCACTCCCTCATGATTGCCACAATGCGCGCAATCGTAAGAGAAGCTCCGCTTACTGTCTACCGACTGAAGTTCACGCCCTGCGGGCAAAATCCGGTATTGATTATCATTTCGCCTTTTGCGGCATGAAAAAATCGGCGATGAGAGGCGCTGGCCTCGGCTCTTGCGATATATTGCGTTGCAATTTCTTGACCAGGGTCAAGAAACTGAATTTAATTACCGTAGATCCAAGCGAAAAATTTAAAAAATAGCGATTGCGAATATTTTTTTGCGAATTATAATCAAAACATATACGCGCGCATCCTTGACCAACGCGCGAATGGGGAGCGTTAAATTAAAAAAAGATCTTGCATTTCTGCGTCGGTGATTTCCCGATATACCCGATGTGCGCGATAATCCTGCTGGAATTCGTGGAGCAATGTATGGAGTCTCACGCTCCTCAAACGAATTCCCCTGCTAATAAAGCATGCGAGTGGTAGCTGCAAGAAACGTCAGGCAAATGAGTGACTAAAAATTGGAGAACAAAATGCTGAAGAAAAAAACCGCTTTTGCTCTATTAGCATGTAGTGCGGTATTTGCTCTTTCTCTCGCGAGCGGCGCTTATGCCGCCGATTTGTCGAAGCTGACAGAAACCTGCGGAAATTGCCACG